>CANCPZ010000071.1 GCA_947380175.1 Bacteroidota bacterium
ACTAAATAGCGCGAATAATTTGTTTTGTAATCGTAAATTTTATTGTTCGAAATTTCGATTGTACGTGTAGTAACATTATCCAAAAATTGTTTATCATGGCTAATAAGCATTACCGAACCAGCAAAAGTTTGCATGGTTTCTTCTAACCACTGAATAGATTCAATATCCAAGTGATTTGTAGGCTCATCCAACAATAAAATATCAGGTTTTTGTAAAAGTATTTTAGCTAACTCAATACGCATACGCCAACCACCACTAAATTCAGCTGTTTGACGATGAAAATCAGTACGCTCAAAACCTAATCCTTTTAATATTTTTTCAATCTCCTCTTCTTTATTACCAGCACCAATAACATCTAAACGCGTATTAATATCCGTTAATTCATTAATTAAATTCATGTACGCATCACTTTCATAATCAGTGCGGGTTTCGAGTTCATGCGTAACAACATCTAATCTTTTTTCGAGCGATTGTATTTCATGAAATGCCGTTTCGGTTTCCTCAAAAACCGTTCGCCCATGCTGATGAATCATGTCTTGAGGCAAATAACCTATCCGATAATCATTGGGTTTAGAAATATCGCCTTTAGTAGGATTTTGTTCTCCTGCCAATAACTTTAACATAGTTGACTTGCCTGCACCATTTTTTCCTGCGAGTCCAATTCTATCTTTTGGATTTACCAAAAAGCTTACATTATCAAACAAATCATACCCTCCGAAGGATACTGTAACCGAATTAACTGAAATCATTTTTTATTTTTTTTAAGGCGTCAAAGTTAATCAATTTTTTGGCTTGAATTTGAAGTTATTAAGAAGCCCAAATTGAATAACAGAATAGTATTGAAAATAGTTATAAAATGTTTTTATATAAATACCTTTGCAACTTTAAATTAAAGTTTATGTCAATCAAGCACTCCCCAATTTATAGCATTTTAAATAACAAATGTCCTCATTGCCATGAAGGTAATTTTTGGAAAACAAGCAACCCTTACGACTTAAAACAATTTTCAAAAATGAATGAATACTGTTTGGTTTGCAATGAAGATTTCAGAAAAGAACCTGGCTACTATTTTGGCGCAACGTATGTAAGTTATTCATTAACAGTGGCTTTTGGAATCGTTTTATATGCTGTTTTAGGATGGTATTTTAACATGGATACAATTCCGTTTTTGTTAACATTTAGTATCCTGTTAATTGTTTTACTTCCTATATTTTACAGATATGCGAGACTAATTTGGATTCATTTATTTGTGAAGTATAAAAAATAATTACCTACCCTTTATCCTATTTACAAGTGATACAAGCGCATCAGAAAAAGATGTTTTAAATTTGCTTCTATTCAATGCCATAGAATTATCTGCATTTTTATTAAGCTTGTACGAAAAGACAAAAGAAGAATCTGGCTTATCCCAACCACCCAACTGCCCAAACCGGATATCATTAAAATAAACTTCATCCTTATGTGTTGTCATGCAATAATAGCCTTTAGAAAACTGCTGTAGTTTTTTTACTGATTCATCATTCGTAAATGGTGTTAATAAAGAATCATTTTTATTTACATGAAAATATTCTACATCGTTGGTTTTATCAAACACCGAATAATAACCAAACCAATATCCTGTTTTATCTGGCGAATAAGCCATCCATAAAAAATTATTTAAAGGGGTTGGTGTTGTTACAAACTTCTCCGATTGTAGGCTTTTTTTATCGAAAGCATCTTTCATTTCAGTTGTTACATACCATTTATTTATAACTGTAAAAACTAAATACAACGAGCTGATGTATATCCCAGCATTATTCCATTTAACGCGTTTACTCGAATCATTTTTAGCAATTAAAGCAACAAGTACACAAATTAAAAAAGGTAGTGTATAAAAAGGATCGGCAACAAATATTGTATTAAACGAAACGCGATAACTGCTAAAAGGCTCAAACCAACCTGTACCGTATGTTGTGAGCGAATCGAGTACAATATGTGTAAAAAAACCTAAGAAAAACAACTTCGTCCATTCTTTCCAACTAACATCTTTTTTCTTAAACCATTTACTAAATAACCACCCTAAAAATGGCGCCATCATTACTGCAAACAAAAACGAATGTGTTATACCTCTGTGCACTAAAAGCTGTTGCGCATTTGAAAAACAAGGGGCTGCAAACACATCAAAATCAGGGATAGTATCAGCTAATGCTCCCCACAACATTGCTATACGGCCAATCTTTTTACCTAATACAGCTTCGCCAATTGCTGCTCCTAATACGATGTGTGTTAACGAATCCATTGAAATTATTTTGTGCAAATATACAACTCATCCATTTCGAATATGTTTCAAATTAATACCTTTGTTATATATTCAAAATTTATGAATCAAAAATCGAAATATATAATCATTGCTATTTTATTGGTATTGGCAACGATTTTTGTGTGGTTTTTAAAAACCATTGTTATCTATGTAATTATTTCAATTATCCTTTCTTTGATTGGCCAACCTTTGGTTCGCTTTTTTTTAAAAATAAAAATTAAAAAATTCCATTTATCACAATCCGTTTCAGCAGCTTTTGCATTGGTTACCATGCTTATTATTGTTAGTGCATTTTTTTCATTATTTATCCCTCTTGCAATAGAAGAAGCTAGAATTATCAATAAAATAAACCCAACTGAAGTAGTAAATGCTTTCAATGAACCACTTCAAAACCTAGAATATGATTTTAAAAAATTTCAAATTTCACCTGATAGCAATCAATCTATTCAACAATTTATTACAACAAAAATTTCATCTATTTTCGGATTTAAAGAAATTTCAGAAATTGCACAGGGGATAATAAGCTTTACAGGAAGCCTTTTAGCAGGTTTTTTCTCGATATTATTTATAACCTTTTTCTTATTAAAAGACGATAAATTAATTTTCAATATTATCATTCTTTTAACACCTCCCCAATATATTAACACGACAAAAACTATCTTAAAAGACACCAAATTAATTTTAACTAAATATTTTATTGGGATTTTATTAGATATGTTATTTGTTGCAACGTTAACAACAATTTGTCTTTCATTTTTTGGAATAAAAAACGCTTTACTTATTGGATTATTTGCAGGTGTGTTAAATGTAATACCATATATAGGTCCATTGTTAGGCGCAGGATTTGCCATATTAATAGGCATTTCTACGAATTTAAATTTAGATTTTTATTCCCAATTAATTCCTTTGGCAGAAAAAATTGCCCTAATTTTTTTAACAATTCAGCTCATTGATGCAATGATTTTTCAACCGCTAATAATTTCAGGAAGAGTTAAAGCGCATCCGTTAGAAATATTTATCGTAATATTAATTGGCAGTAAATTAGGAGGAATAACAGGCATGGTTATAGCTATTCCAGTTTACACCATTCTCCGTATTATTGCAAAAGAGTTGCTAAGTAAATTTAAAATCGTAAAACAGCTTACTGCCGATTTAGAAAAATCGTTAGATAAAAATCAGAAACAATAAAATAATGTTTTATTGAAACCACCAATTATAATTTGCACCATTACCAAAACAAAAAACCTCTTGAATACTCAAGAGGTTTTTTGTTAAATTAATTAAAAGGTTTAACAATTACATCATTCCGCCCATTCCACCCATACCAGGGTTACCCATTGGCATTGCAGCTCCGCCTTCTTCTTTTTGCTCAGCTAATACACATTCGGTAGTCAAAAGCATTGCAGCAATTGAAGCTGCATTTTCTAATGCAACACGCGATACTTTAGTAGGATCAATTACACCTGCAGCAAACAAATTTTCAAACTTATCAGTTCGTGCATTGTAACCAAAATCATTTTTACCTTCGCGAACTTTTTGAACAATCACAGCTCCTTCTAAACCAGCATTTGCAACAATCTGACGCAATGGTTCTTCAATTGCACGAATTACAATTGCAATACCTGTAGTTTCATCCTCATTTGCACCTTTCATTTTTTCTAACCCTTCAATAGCACGAATGTAGGCTACTCCACCTCCTGGTACAATTCCTTCTTCAACAGCAGCACGTGTAGCAGCTAATGCATCATCAACACGGTCTTTCTTTTCTTTCATTTCAACTTCAGTAGCAGCACCAACGTACAATACAGCAACTCCACCAGCCAATTTAGCTAAACGCTCTTGCAATTTTTCTTTATCGTAATCAGATGTTGTTGTTTCAATTTGTGCTTTTATTTGGTTTACACGTGAAGTGATATCCGCTTTTTTACCTTTACCACCAACAACAGTTGTATTATCTTTATCAATTGTAATTTTTTCTGCTGTTCCTAACATTGTAAGATCTGCATTTTCTAACTTATAACCTCTTTCTTCAGAAATTAAAGTACCCCCTGTAAGGATAGCAATATCTTCTAACATTGCTTTTCTGCGATCGCCAAAACCGGGTGCTTTAACAGCTGCAATTTTTAATGAACCACGAATTTTATTTACTACCAATGTAGCTAATGCTTCACTATCAACATCTTCAGCAATAATTAAAATTGGCTTACCAGTTTGAACTGCTTTTTCAAGAACAGGTAACAACTCTTTCATGCTAGAAATTTTCTTATCTGTAATTAAAATAAGTGGAGTTTCCATTACTGTTTGCATTTTATCTGCATCAGTTACAAAATATGGAGAAATGTATCCGCGATCGAATTGCATTCCTTCAACTACTTCAACAGTAGTTTCAGTACCTTTTGCTTCTTCAACTGTAATAACACCTTCTTTTTTAACACGTTTCATTGCTTCTGCAATTAACTTTCCAATGGTATTATCATTGTTCGCTGAAATAGTAGCAACTTGCTCAATTTTTTTATTGTCATCACCAACTTTTTGTGATTGTTTTCTTAGATTTTCAACAACAGCTAAAACAGCTTTATCAATTCCTCGTTTCAAATCCATTGGATTTGCACCAGCAGATACATTTTTTAAACCAGCTGTAACAATTGCTTGAGCCAAAACAGTCGCTGTAGTAGTTCCATCACCTGCAGCATCAGCAGTTTTAGAAGCTACTTCTTTTAACATTTGTGCACCCATATTTTCAACTGAATCTTTCAATTCAATTTCTTTTGCTACGGTAACACCATCTTTGGTAATCAAAGGAGCACCAAATTTTTTATCAATAATTACGTTACGCCCTTTTGGACCTAATGTTACTTTCACTGCATTCGCTAAAGCATCTACACCTTTTTTTAAACGATCACGCGCATCTACATCAAATAATATATCTTTTGCCATTTCTTTTTTAGTTTATTGGTTAAATTATTTTTTCTTTATTTTTTCTTTAACAGAAACTTGTAATTATACGATTGCGAAAATATCTGTTTCACGCATAATCAAGTAATCCTTTCCTTCTAATTGCACCTCTGTACCAGCATATTTTCCATACAATACAACATCTCCAACTTTAACAGCAGGTTTATTACCTTTCTCATCAATTTGACTTACAGCAATAACTTTACCTCTTTGAGGCTTTTCTTTTGCTGTATCAGGAATAATGATTCCTCCTTTTGTTTTTTCTTCTGCAGCAGCAGCTTCAACTACTACTCTGTTTTGAGTACCAGCAACCGGCTCAATGTTTACTTTTGAAATTGTTTTTGCCATTTTTTTATAGTTTAATTTAAATGTTTTTTTGAAAAAATATTTTGCGTTCCCAGTTTGTCAGTTATTATGCCATTTAGATTATAAATTAAATTATAGACAATTTTGCAGTTTTAAAAGCATTAAATAAAAAATGTCAGAATGCATAAGTGACATACTGACATTTTAAATTAAAATTAATCTATTCTCTACTTCTTTTCCCCACCAGTAACTGGTGGTATAGTATTAACTGTTGGAGCAACTGTTTTAGTTGCTGGTGCAGTAGCTTTTGTATTACCCACCTGATCGTTCATTCTACGTGTAGCCGATTCGGTAGTTACGCCTTGAACTGTACCTTCAGCAGAATTATTAAAAGCTGTTGAAATTAAACATAAAGCCAATAAAGAAACTGCTAATGTCCACGTAGCTTTTTCTAAAAAATCACCTGTTTTACGAACGCCCATAACTTGATTAGAAGAAGCAAAAGAAGAAGCCAATCCGCCGCCTTTAGAGTTTTGTACTAAAACAATTAAAATTAAAAGAAGACAAACTAGAATGATTAATATTGATATGATAGTTCCCATAATTTATTGATTTTGTTGATTTATTAGTTTTCGTAAATTTTTAATTTGGGTTGCAAAGTAAAGTCTTTTTTCTGGATATTTCAAACGCAAATTTTCATATGCTTGTAAAGCTTTCACAAAATTCCCTTGTAACACATAAATTTTAGCCAAAGTTTCGCTCACAAATGTAATATCATCAGCTACACTTTGCTTGGCCATATTTATAGGTTTGTAGAATTCAGTTTTAGGTTTCGAAATTTTAGGTTCCTCTTTTAAAAATTTATCAATTAAGTTATTGGCAACTAAATTCGAATCTTCTGATTTTTTATTAAAATGTTCTTTTTCAAGCTCTTTATCATCTATATTTTTACCTAACGAAGATTTAAGCCATTCCATAAAAGAATGAGGTTCATTGGTATTAAAATTAAATTCCTCATCAGATATTTTTATTACTTCGGCTAATTTAGCACCTTCTGGTTGCGGGACATTAAGAATAAAATTTGTTTCAACAACTTCGGATTCATTTTCCAATTCAACCACTTTTTTTGTAAATAGTTGTTCTTCTTGAATTTCTATTTCAAAACTTGCATTTGCTGCATTAACTAAGTATTCTTTTTCAAACTCAGAATGTATTCTACCCGAATTTTGTTCGGTTAATTCTAATACTTCTGAATCAATTACTAATTTATCTGATTCATCCTTTTCAACAAAAACCCTAAGCTGATCTTCAATTACATCAACAGAATCAAGAGACTCTGAATTTAATTGTTTTGACTCAATCATTACACAATCAAAAACATCTGGAATTTGAATTGCATTTTCAACAACTTCAAGCTTTTCAACTAATTCTTTTTCAACCAGCGTTTCAGCAACAACCGATTTAGTTAGGCTCTCTAAAACAACTTCTGTTACAGGCGTTAAAACATCATCAATTGGCTTTTCTTCTAAAACCAAATCATTTTTATAATTATCAGGCTTTTCAGTTTCTGCTTTTTTTGTAATTAAACGATGTAATATTTTTCTATCAGTAGCATAAGCTGCAGCTATTTTTAACTGGTTATTATAATGGATACTATTTTGATTATGCAAACTTTTTGCATATAAAATATGCGCCGTTTGAAAATAAGGGAAATCAATTACAAGCTTCGATAACAATAAGCTATCACTCACAGATAATTTATCTGGATGTTGAACATAGGATATAAATTGATTTTTATTCATTTATTTTTTACCAGTCGTTCAATGCTTTATTAAAAATATCCTGAGCTAATTGATCATTAATTTCTTTCATCAAACCTTCTTCAACGCTTGATAAACTTTGTGAGCTAGAATAATCGGCAAAACGACTAAACGATTGCTCGAAGTTTTTTTTCTCATCAAACGAGCATGCATATTTAACATTCACAGTTATTGTTAATCTATTTAAAGCCGCTTGATCTGTACTTTGTATTGCAATAGGTGATGTAGCATACCCTGTCACACTGCCCTCAAAAGCAAGGTCGCCAGCTTTATTTATAAGGCCTAAACGTGTTTGAGAACTTAATTTATCTCGCAACGCTTCTGTAAAAAGCTGGCTATATGTTGGTGGTGCAAATGATGCGTTATTTTGAAAATACTGAACAGATACCGTCTTAGCTTCAGGAGGTATTGATGCTCCACTCAATGAATAATTTATTTTACAACTTGATAGAAAAATAAAAGACAAAAGACATAATACCGCATTAGTTTTTGCAGCAACATTTGTTATATATTTTTTTTTGATCACAGATTTATAAATTCGATTAAATTCGTTACCCTATTTTATATTGTATTCATTAATTTTGCGATATAATGTACGCTCCGAAATACCCAATTCTTTTGCCGCATTTTTTCGTTTACCCTTATGTTTCAAAAGTGACTTTTTTATCATATCTTCTTCAATTTCGTGTAATGATAAATTTTCTTCTGTAACAACAATCTTAATTGGAGTTTCCTCTTTGGGTTTAATAATTGAAGAACCCTGATTATTATATCCCAAGTGAATAGAGTTATCTGGTGCTCCCAGCTCACTATACAATTTTTTTATAATTGACTCATTTTCTTGATGAAAATCCCGATTCATCTGAGTACCATTTTCAATAAGATCTACCACAATTTTTTTTAAATCGGTTAAATCTTTTTTCATATCAAACAACACTTTGTATAACAAATCGCGCTCGCTAAAATCACCACTAGACTGAGTTACACCACTCATTACCATTGGCAATTGAGATGTTTGTGGTTGTGGCAAATAGGCAAGCATGATGTCCGCTGTAATTTCTCGTTGCCTTTCTATTACAGAAATCTGTTCGGTAATATTTTTTAACTGACGAACATTGCCATGAAAATAATAGCTTGTTAGCAATTGTTCTGCTTCTGCATTTAGCTTTATTGTTGGCATTCGGTATTTTGCAGAAAAATCAGATGCAAACTTCCTAAACAATAAAAATATATCCTGCTTACGTTCTCTTAATGGTGGAATAATTATAGGCACAGTGTTTAAACGGTAATATAAATCTTCTCTAAACTTCCCTTTTTCAATCGCTTGTTGAATGTTTACATTAGTAGCGGCTACAACTCTAACATCCGTTTTCAAAACTTTTGAAGATCCCACTTTAATAAACTCCCCACTTTCTAAAACTCGCAATAATCGTGCTTGTGTAGCAATAGGCATTTCGGCTACTTCATCTAAAAAAATAGTTCCACCACTTGCTACTTCAAAATAACCTTTCCGCGCTTCATGTGCTCCTGTAAAAGAACCTTTTTCGTGACCAAAAAGCTCCGAATCAATAGTACCTTCTGGCATTGCACCACAATTCACAGCAATGTATTGCCCATGCTTTCTAGCACTCAATGCGTGAATTATTTGCGGAAAAACCTCCTTACCTGTTCCACTTTCACCCGTAATCAAAACTGTTAAATCGGTAGGAGCCACTTGTTTAGCAATATCAATTGCTCTATCTAGTAATGACGAACTACCAATTATTCCAAATCGATTTTTTATTTCTTGAATTGTCATTGATTATAAATAAACAAATTTACAAATCTGTGATTAAAAATTTTTTTCGAAGATTACACGATTCCATTTAAACTTTACACAAAAATTAAAGCACAAAAACTTATATCGCCTTCCCGATAAGCGTTCCACCTGTACACCTATCAACTAACACATTTACATAATCCCCTTTCTTAAAATCCTGTTTAGGAAAAACAACTACTGTGTTTTGAGCATTTCTTCCAAACAAATCATCTTTCGATTTTTTTGAGGTACCCTCTACCAATACTTTAAAAACTTTCCCAACACCTTGCTTGGTGCGTTCTGCCGAATGCTTTAATTGTAAATCAACAATCTCCGTTAATCGTCTGCTTTTTATTTCAGCAGATACATCATCTGGATATTTACGTTCAGCTAATGTTTTAGGTCGTTCGCTGTATGCAAACATATATCCAAAATCATACTTTACAGCTTCCATAAGCGATAACGTATCTTGGTGCTCTTCTTCGGTTTCTGAACAAAATCCGGTAATAATATCCATCGAAATACCACAATCTGGAATTATTTTACGAATCGAATCTATTCTACTCAAATACCATTCGCGTGTATAACCACGATTCATCATTTCTAAAATCCGCGAATTTCCTGATTGAACTGGCAAATGAATATAACTGCAAATGTTCTCGTATTTTGCAATCGTATACAATACATCATCATTCATATCTTATGGATGCGATGTACTAAAACGAACCCTTAAATCGGGATTTACCAATGCAACTTTTTCAAGCAATTGCGAAAAGGTAGTAGCATTTTTTAGTTCTTCGGCAGAAATAGTCTCTTTCTTTAGTCCACCACCTGTCCATAAATACGAATCTACATTCTGACCAAGTAATGTTACTTCGCGATAACCTTCTTTAAAAAGAGATTCTGCCTCTTTTACAATTGTTTCTGGATCTCTGCTCCGCTCCCGCCCTCTTGTAAATGGCACAACACAAAAAGCACACATATTGTCACAACCGCGTGTAATGCTTATAAAAGCAGTTACTCCGTTAGAACCTAATCTAACAGGTGCAATATCAGCATACGTTTCCTCCTTTGACAAAAGAACATTCACTGCCTTTTGTCCGGTTTCTGCAATCTCAATTAATTCAGGCAAACTACGATATGCATCTGGTCCAACAACAATATCAACTAGTTTTTCTTCTTCCAAAAATTGTGATTTAAGGCGTTCGGCCATACAACCCAAAACACCAACAATTAAATCAGGGTTTTTCTTTTTTGCTTTATTATACTCTGTTAAACGCTTACGAACACGCTGCTCTGCACCTTCGCGAATAGCACAAGTATTTACAAATATTACATCTGCTTCAAAAAAATCTTGCGTAGTCGAAAAACCTTTATCTTTTAATATGGATGCCACAATTTCACTATCCGAAAAATTCATAGCGCAACCATAACTTTCTAAAAATAATTTTTTACCATTAGAAATCGAAGGATTATCTAACATCAAAGCTTCTCCTTGTTTGCTTTCGTCAATTATTTTATTATCGCTCATTTTTAATTTTATATTTGCGCTCTATTGATTAGAGCATAAAAAAACAGAATCGCAAAGATAATTAAAATAAACAGGTGCCAAAATGACGTATTTTAAATTTATTTTTAAAAAAATCAATTATTTATATATATATAATATATATACCACCTGACATTTGCAAATTAATTTGCAAATGTGCTTTTGATTTAATTTTCTTTGCAACAAATTTTTAAATAATAACATCTCGACAATAACGCATTTTATTAAAATATCTAAAACTAATTAACCAACGTATGAGTAAAAATTTAGTGATAGTAGAGTCACCTGCAAAAGCAAAAACGATTGAAGGGTTTTTAGGAGAAGGGTTTACTGTAAGGTCTAGTTTTGGTCACGTTCGTGATTTAGCAAAAAAAGGATTTGGTGTTGATATCGAAAATAATTTTGCTCCCAATTATGAAGTCTCGCCAGACAAATCAAAGGTGGTTAACGAACTTAAAGCGTTAGCAAAGAAAGCCGAAGTGGTTTGGCTAGCAACCGATGAGGATCGTGAAGGGGAAGCTATTTCCTGGCATTTATTTGAAGCGTTAAATTTAAGTGGAAAGAACACAAAACGAATTGTTTTTCACGAAATAACAAAACCTGCAATTCAAAATGCAATACAAAACCCTCGTACTATTGATAAACATTTAGTTGATGCCCAGCAAGCCCGAAGAATTTTAGATCGCTTGGTAGGTTTCGAATTATCACCTGTACTATGGAAAAAAGTTCGCCCTTCCTTGTCGGCTGGTCGAGTACAATCAGTTACTGTGCGTTTAATTGTTGAACGAGAGCGAGAAATAGTAAGCTTTAACAGCACTTCATCCTATAAAATAAATGCAAATTTTAATGCTGGAAATTCAACCGTAAAAGCAGAACTTTCTACAAAATTTAAAACATTAGAAGAAGCTAGAACATTTTTAAAAAAATGTGTAAATGCAGATTATATCGTTGATAGTGTTGAAACAAAGCCAACTAAAAAATCTCCATCTGCACCATTTACAACTTCTACATTGCAACAAGAAGCTAGTCGCAAACTTGGATTTTCTGTTGCACAAACAATGGTTGTTGCACAGCGTTTATACGAAAGTGGAAAGATAACTTACATGAGAACTGATTCTGTAAACCTTTCTGATACCGCAATTAACCAAGCTAAAGAAGCAATTACGGGTAATTATGGAAAACAGTATTTGAACATTCGTCAATACAAAACTAAATCAAAAGGAGCACAAGAAGCTCACGAAGCAATTCGCCCTACATACATTCAAAACCAAACAATAGATGGGGATTCAGCTGATAAACGTTTGTATGATTTAATTTGGAAACGCACTATTTCATCACAAATGAGTGATGCTGAATTAGAAAAAACTACGGTTGTTATTAATCCGTCGGGGACTTCTGAAAAATTTATTGTGCAAGGAGAAGTGTTAAAATTTGATGGCTTCTTGAAAGTTTATTTAGAAGGAACGGATGATGAAGACGAAGAAAACCAAGCAGGAATGTTGCCTCCAATGAAAGTTGGTGAAAAATTAACAGCAAATGAAATAACAGCAGCAGAGCGCTTTACACACCATCCGGCAAGATATACAGAAGCTAGCTTGGTAAAAAAATTAGAAGAGTTGGGTATTGGTCGCCCATCAACGTATGCCCCAACAATTTCAACCGTTCAAAAACGCGAATATGTAGTAAAGGAAGACAGAGAAGGAGCTCAACGCAACTACAATGTACTTACTTTAAAAATAGGAAAAATTGAAGATGAAATAAGAACAGAAG
>CANCPZ010000072.1 GCA_947380175.1 Bacteroidota bacterium
GCTGAGGTGGTTACATCATAATTCCCTGCTGTTAATAACGCGAAAACGCCTGTTGCATTTGTTACACCGGCAACCACTGGCGATGTACCGGTGACTGTATAGGTTACACCTACTCCTGTTGCGGGTGCTGTTACCGTTATTGTTCCAGTTGCTGTTGAACAGGTTGGTTGGCTACTTACACTTGCTGTGGGTACTGATGGAGTTACTGGCTGAGCATTTACTGTTAATGGCAATGCGGATGAGGTACAACCATTTGCTGATGTGGTTACATCATAATTCCCTGCTGTTAATCCCGCGAAAACGCCTGTTGCATTTGTTACACCGGCAACCACTGGCGATGTACCGGTGACTGTATAGGTTACACCTACTCCTGTTGCAGGTGCTGTTACCGTTATTGTTCCGGTTGCTGTTGAACAGGTTGGTTGGCTACTTACACTTGCTGTTGGTGCAGAAATAGTATTTACAACAACAGTTGTTGTACCAGGCAAACTGATACAACCAGCTACTGTGAGTGTTACAGAATATGTTCCAGCCATCACTGCTGTGGCTGATGCAATAGTTGTTGGATCCTCTAATGCCGAGGTAAAACCATTTGGACCTGTCCAACTGTAAGTTCCAGCTAAAGTATTAGCAAATAAATTAAAAGGAGAACCATTGCAAACCGGACCTGAATTTGTTGCAACTGGAGCTGCAGGTGCTCCTGCGTTTCCAATTGAATATGGTCCGGAAGAACTTGAACAAGTATTTGCCGATGTAGTAACAACTAATGTATAACTACCAGCAGACTGTCCACTTAAATCTGGAGTTGTTGTAGAAGTGCTAACAACTGCCGGAGTACTATTTGACCATGTATAAGTTAATGTTGCTGGTCCTGTAGCAGATAAGCCAGTAATTGTACCATCAGAGATACCGCATGAAGCCAAAGTAGGTGTTGCCGTTCCAGAAATTACAGGTATTGTATTTACGACAACGCTTGTGGTTGCTTGAGCACTTGTGCAACCTAATACTGTTGCTGTTAAAGAATATGTACCCGCCATTGCTATTGTTGCTAATGAACTTACAGTTGGATCCTCTAAAGCTGAAACAAAACCATTTGGTCCAGTCCAACTATAAGTAGCAGTTGCAATTGTATTTGATGTTAAATCTAATGGAGAACCTTCGCACACAGGTGTATTACTACCTATAATAGGCATGGCAGGAATTGTATTTACGACAACAGATACTGTTCCTTGAAGACTAGTACAACCAGCCACTGTTATAGTTAACGAATAGGTACCAGCCATGGCTACTGTTGCTGATGCACTTACTGTAGGATTTTGAGAAGACGATACAAAGCCATTAGGCCCTGCCCAATTATACGTTGCCCCTACTACAGGATTTGTAGTTAAATCTAATTGAGCTCCAACACAAACAGGCGCATTACTACTTGCAATTGGTGTTGCTGGGGTTGGAGCATTTGCTATAACATATGGACCCGAAGTGGCTGAACAAGCATTGGCAGATGAGGTAACTACCAAAGTATAACTACCTGCTGGTTTACCAGTTAAATCAGCTGTTGTAGTAGAAGTACTTACTACAACAGGAACAGCATTTGACCATGTATAAGTTAAAGTTCCAGGTCCTGAAGCTGTTAAACCTGTAATGGTACCACTAGGTGTACTGCATGATGATGAAGTTGCGACAGCGGAACCAGAAATTACAGGACTAGCTATTGCTGTAATGGTAATGGTTGTATCAAATGTGCATCCAAAATTATCGATACCAGTATATTTGTAGCTATAGGGTCCGGCAGCATTTGGTGTTACACAAATCTGATCGCAATTAGCAGAAGTAGTGGTTATAGCAGCAGCGCTTGCTGGATTAGCTCCTACCCAATATGTATCTGAACAATTTGAATTAAATGTAGGTGTAAAATCTGCTATAGAAGAAAAAACAGACGGGTCAAAATTTATCCCCCACGAAAAAACAGTTCCATCATCAGAAGTCCACCAATCACAAATCTGTAAATCCCAGCTTCCATTTAATGGGCAACCCACCAAAGAAGTATAAGGGTTTTCTGAACCATAAGTTCCGGCAGGAATCGAAGTATTAGTTGATGTTGCACCCCAAGCATCAATAGTTGTGCCTGTGCTTGTCCATGTATACAAACTACCAACAGGAGGCGTAACCGATTGGTTTCCAAAATCTTCAGATGAAATGTTAGGGGTATTCCAAGTTTTATCGGAATTAAATAAACCAGCAGTCTGACCATTAGGACATTGAATTATTATAGAAAGATCCCCTGCCCATGAATGTTCCAAATTTGCAAAAATACTCTGTATTTGACTTGCACTTGTTATGGTTTGTGTAGGTTGAAACTGATTAAATACTACAGGGATATCATAACATACGCCACTACCATCAGGCAAAGCAACTGTTCCACTAACAACTGTTGATGGAGTATTTTTCCATTGCGTTGGTGTAACAACTCCAGACAAACATACATTTTGACCAACACAAACAGTTTGATTTGCCGTGGTGCCAGCGAAAAAAGGGGTTGTTCCAACCTTCACAACCAAATTTATAGCGTTCGAACTAAGACAACCATTGTCATCAGTTACCTCTAGTCCCACCACATACTGTCCTGGATTTACGTATGAATGAGATGCCGTTATTCCTGTAGCTGTTGTTCCGTCATTAAAATCCCATTTATAATTTACAAGACTAAACGTTGGACCAGCAGTTGATGTGGCTCCACTAAAATCAATTGACTCCCCCTTACAAACCTCAACAGGGGCAGCTTGATTAGTAAAAACACCTGCTGCTGTAGGTGTTACACAAGGTGTAACGCAAGAAATTGTAGCTACCCAACCTGCTTTTTTTACAGTACTATTAGAAGTAAATAAAAATGTTAAACACGTACCAGTGGATTGATAAGCAAAGGCAGCTGATTGAGTTCCTGTTAAACTTGGTAATTGTGTTGAACTAGTAGATGGGCCATCGTAAACATCCAAAAAATCGGCCCCACTTTCCGACACAAAAGAAGAAAAACTCACCTTTATTAATTGAGATGATCCAGAACAAAACGTAACTGAATAATTAGAGTTATTTGCATAATTACCACCAGCACCACCGCCATCCACAAATGTACCACCACAGGTGGGTATAGTGCCAAGATTAGTACTCAGAGTATATGTTTGAGCTGAAGCATGGTAACTAAAAAACACTAAACTAATTATACTTAATAGTAGTTTTTTAATCAACTTATTAATAATGACTTTCTGCATAAATAATATAGTTTTAAAAATGAAATTTATTTCAATAAAGATTTTTTGTACGCATTATATTTTTTCCAAAAAGTTTCCTTTGATAGTATTACAAATGCATTTGAGCCATTCCCTGTTAAAAAAACCTGCTGCTGGTCGGTTAACTGAATGCCATATGCTAATATATTAAAGCTCTCAAGATTAGAGGAATTAAAATCAACTGCATTACTTTTTTCTAGTTTTTTTTGACTTGAAATATTTTTTATTTCTGACTCTTTGGATTTTTCTCCTATGTCTGTAATTAAGTATGCGTTGCTACTAAAATAATTTAAATACAATAAAAGGTCAGGGTTATTTGATTTTAAAAAAGTTACATATTCTTCACCTAAATGTTCAACAACTTTTTTGTTTATCAATATTGAAGTTCCATGAAAATCGAAATCTTCAGATTGAGCAAAGCTAGTTGTTCCAAGGAAAAAAACAAGAAAAAAAAGTGAAGTTATTATTCGCTTATATAGATTGGTTTGCATAATTGAATTAATTAAATTTTTATTAAAACTACTTCCTTATTATCATTTATGTTTTTCAATTTCTTACTAAAGTATTTATTACCAATAGCAATAATAATTACAAAGCAACAAATACAGATGCTTTTAGACTTTCCTTTATTTTAGATTCGCTAATTAGATTTTTCTAATCAATTAAATCAACTTAGTTAGCTACTTATGTTTTGTAAATATTTATAAAAATAAAAACTAAATTAGGATAAAATATCGAATTAAAAACGATGTAACTAAAAAAAAATCTGCTAAAATGAAATTACTTGCTGATAAACAAAAAATATTAGCACATTAAAACCATTTTAAAAAAGAAAAAAGGGATTAAAACATTTTTAAAAGATGGTGTTTTTTTTATTGAATTCGACAGTACTTTTCAGTCTATTTTATTGCATCGTCAATACGCTTCTCTTCTTCCTTAACAACTTGTCCAACATCGTTTATCTGACGTTTTACACTTTGTCCTGCTTTATCAATTTCAGACTGAATTTCGGAAGTATGTTTTTTTATTTCGTCGCTAAAACCACTTGTACTTTTTTGTATCTCGTTTTGAATCTGATTTTTGGCATCATTTATTTCTCTAATTCCCCGTCCTAATCCCTTGGCAATTTCAGGAAGTTTATCAGATCCAAAAAACATAACAATTACTAAAACGACTATAAAAATTTCGCCTCCACCAAGGTTTAGAAACAAAAAAACTGAGTTTAACATGGGCAGTATATGAAGTGTCAGTTATATAATTTAAACAATAATATTCCAATGCAAAAGTACAGAAAAAAAAAGCCCGATAAAATTCTTTATCGGGCATAATTTATGGATTTTATTTTTTTAATCTTTCTTTAAAACATCCCCTTTTTCTTTTTCAAAATCAATTACAATGGGCGTTGCAATACAAATAGATGAATATGTACCGATAACAATACCAATTAACAATGCAAAAGAAAATCCTTTTATGGTTTCTCCACCAAAAATAAAGATGGCCAACAATACAAAAAAGATTGTTAAAGAAGTGTTGATAGTACGACTTAATGTACTATTTAAGGCGTAATTAATTACTTTAACGCGTTCGTTTTTGTCTAAATCAGCTTTATTACGCTCTGTTAAGTATTCACGAATACGATCAAAAACAACCACAGTATCCGTCATTGAGTAACTCATTACAGTTAAAATTGCTGCAATAAAATCTTGTGTTATCTCTAATGAAAATGGCAAAATATCGTCGAAAATAACAAAGATAGAAAGCACCATTAATACATCATGAAACAATGCCACAACAGCACCTAAACCATACTGCCATTTTTTGAAACGGATAAAGATGAACATAAACATTACCAAACAAGATAACAGAACTGCCCATACCGCTTTATTTTTAATATCACGCGAAACTGTTTCTCCAACTTTTTCGGAACTCATGATATTACTTTTTGTTACACCAAATTGTTTTAAGCCTTCTAATAGCTTCGCTTCCACTTTTTCTTCAGCATCTTCCGATGCATCACTAATTAAGTAAGTAGTTGTTATTCGCTGTTGAGCTCCACTTTCACCATATGTTTTTACTTCAGGTGCTTCACCAAAGCTATTCATTAATGATTTTCCAACTTCTTCAACCGATTTAGGCTCATTAAAACGAACAACATAAGAACGACCACCTTTAAAATCAACACCTAACTTAAATCCACCTTTATGTATGTATGAAAAAACACCAGCACAAATAACTAAAGCTGAAAATATATAATACAATTTTCGTTTACCAACAAAATCGATGTTTATTTTTTTGAAAGCATGTTCTGTAAATTTATTTCCAAAAGTAATCTCTTTCCCTTTTGCTAACCAACGATCAAAAACTAAACGAGTTATAAAGATTGCACAGAATAAAGAGGAAACAATACCTATAATTAATGTTGTTGCAAACCCTTGTATTGGGCCAGTGCCAAATACATACAAGATAATACCTAACAACAATCCAGTAACGTGCGAATCAATCACTGAAGACATTGCATTTTTGTATCCTTCTTTTATTGCAAGTGCAGTGGCTTTACCTAAATTCAGCTCTTCACGAACACGCTCAAATATAAGAATGTTTGCATCAACAGACATCGCTATTGTTAATACAATACCTGCAATACCTGGTAGTGTTAAAACTGCACCAAATGAAGCAAGGATACCAATAACAAAAAAGTTGTTTATAATCATTGCAAAATCGGCAACCCAACCTGCTTTGCTGTAATAAAAACCCATAAACAACAACACCAATGCAAGCGCTATTAATGTAGATGTAAATCCTTTACTGATAGCTTCGGCACCTAATGTTGGACCAACAACATTTTCCTGAACAATACGTGCAGGAGCAGGCAATTTACCCGCTTTTAAAATATTACATAAATCGTCTGCCTCTTCATTACTAAAACTACCTGTAATAGAAGAAACACCACCCGATATTTCGCCCTGAACATTAGGATAAGAATAAACGCTATTATCTAATACAATTGCAATTGATTTACCAATATTGTCGTGTGTTAAATGTTTCCAAACCTGAGCAGCTTCAGCTGTCATAGACATTGATATTTGAGGTGTTCCGCCACCTGCCTGATCGAAAACTTTACGAGCTTCCGTAATAATATCGCCAGAAAGAGGTGATTTGCCATTACTATTTGTAACACGAATTGCTACTAATTGAAAAGTGGTTTCTTCCTTATCTACAGCTTTAAAATTCCATAAAAACTTAGCTCTTGGAGGAAAAATTGCTTTAATCTTAGGATTTGAAAAATATGCATTAATAGTAGAAGTATCACTAACTGCAGCATAACCAATAACAGGGCCTTGGCTATAATCAGTTGGTTGACCTTTATCATTCATTTGGAATGCAGGACGGAAAATTGCAAACAACGGATTTTCCTTTTTCATTTTTGCAACTGTATCATATTTAGCTCCACCAACTTTAGCTGATGAATCTTTTTTACCCGTTCCAAGTTGAGCAGCCAAAGATTTAACAGCTGTATCTTTTGCTGTTTTTACCGTATCTTTTTTAGCAAGATTTGTTTGTTGTTTTAGGTTTGATTTATTGGTAGATTTTGTTTTATCGGAAACAGCTACTGTTGCTACTGTGTCTTTTTTAACTGTGTCATTCGGATTTAAGATTTCTTTTAAACGGGTATTTACAGATTGTAATAAAGGCCCAATTTCCTTATTATCATAAGTTTCCCAGAACTCTAAATTTGCTGTTCCTTGTAATAATTTACGAACACGTTTTTTATCAGTAACGCCAGGCAATTCAATTAAAATACGTCCAGAAGAAGCTAAACGTTGGATATTTGGCTGCGTAACACCATATTTATCAATACGAGAACGCAATGTAACTTCTGAAGTTTCGATTGCATTTTCTACTTGAGTTCTTAAAAACTTCAATACCTCTTCATCAGGAGTATTAAAATCAATTTTACCTTTTAATTCAATCGTCTGAAAGTTAATAGCCAATCGAGCATTTGCATTGCCTTTTTTAAATTCTTCACCAAAAATGGTAACAAAATCTTTCGTAGATGTTTTTTGTAATTCAACAGCTTTTGTAATTGCAGAATTAAAGTTTGGATCATTACTATTATTAGAAAGAGATCGGATGATATCAGCAACAGATACCTCTAATGTAACATTCATACCACCTTTTAAATCCAACCCTAAGTTTAATTGACGTTTTTTAACATCATCATAGGTATATTGTGTTATAAAAATATCATAAACTGGTTTTTTCTTTAACGAATCTAAATAGAAATTACCTTTTGCAATGCGCACTGAATCCAAATATGTTTTTTGATCAGATACATTTTGAGATGATTTTGCTGCTGTTTCAATAACTTCTTTCTTTTCGATGAAGTTTTGGGCATACGCTTTTGCGTCCTTTTCAATACCACTAGCAACATAAGTAAACATTAAATAATAAGCACATGATAGTGCTAATAAAATTGCAAACAGCCTGATAGCGCCTTTGTTCTGCATAATTGTAGTTTTTTATTTTAAGGTTCAGAGGTTTTTAATAAATAAGAGATGGATTAAATTCTCTATTTTAAAACACTCCATTTTTTATTTTAAGGGTGCAAATATAGAATAACAATTATTATTTACCAATTATTAAAATAATTATACCTTAATCGCATAGATTTGTATCTTCATTTTTAATTCGTTTATTCGCAACCTATGAAAGGAGTAGTTATAAAATCAACAGGAAGCTGGTATTCGGTATTAGTTGAGGAAGGAAGGGTTTTGGAATGTAGAATTAAAGGCAAATTCCGTATTTCTGGCATCAAAAGTACCAATCCTATTGCTGTTGGCGACAATGTAGTTTTTGAAATGGAATTGGACGGAAGAGGCGTTATCAACAAAATTGAAGAACGCAAAAACTACATTGTTCGTAAATCAATCAATTTATCCAAACAATCACATATTATTGCATCCAATGTTGATCAAGCATTTTTAATTGTAACACTTGCTTTTCCAAGAACATCTGCTGGTTTTATTGATCGTTTTTTATTAACCGCCGAAGCATACCACATACAAACACATATTATTTTTAATAAAGTTGATTTGTTTGAGCATGATTTAAAAGCAATGGAAGAATTAAATGCATTTATTGACATTTATCAAAATATTGGCTACAAATGTTATAAAGTTTCGGCAACTAAAAACAACAATATTGAGTTATTGAAACAACTCACAAAAGGTAAAACTAGCTTAATTGCAGGTCATTCAGGAGTAGGCAAATCAACATTGGTAAATTCGATGGATTCAAATTTAGATTTACGCATTGGCGAAATTTCCGACTCCCATTCAAAAGGAAAACATACAACAACATTTGCAGAAATGCACCCTTTGTGTTATGGTGGATTTATAATTGATACACCAGGCATTAAGGAACTAGGGCTGGTAGATATGGAAAAAGAAGAAATTTCTACTTATTTCCGAGAAATGCAAGCAACCCGAAATGAATGTAAGTTTAATAATTGTGTTCATTTAAATGAGCCAAAATGCGCAATTATTGAGGCTGTTAAAAATGGCAAAATTGCCGAATCGCGGTACAATAGTTATGTTGGAATTATGAATGGAGAAGAACTGGATATTGAAAATTATACTAACTAAGAAATTAAAATTTAACTTTTAAAGAATTTAGATATTAAACATACAAGTGCTTAATTATGAAAGCAGTTATTCAAAGAGTTACCCAAGCTTCGGTTACAATAAATGGTGTAGTAAAAAGCGCTATTACCTCGGGATTACTTATTTTGTTAGGAATTGAAGATGCCGATAAAGAAGAAGATATTGAATGGTTGAGTTTAAAAATTGTAAATCTCCGAATATTTAATGATGCTAATAAAGTGATGAATCTATCGTTAAAAGATACAGGTGGTGATATAATTCTTGTTTCACAATTTACGTTACATGCCTCTACAAAAAAAGGAAATCGACCATCATACCTAAAAGCTTCAAAAGCTGAAACAGCAGTTCCAATGTATAAAAAAATGATTACTCAATTAGAAAATGACCTGGGTAAAACTATACAATCAGGTGAGTTTGGAGCCGACATGAAAATAAATTTATTAAATGATGGCCCGGTAACTATTTTGATGGACAGTAAAAATAAAGAATAATAAAATTTGAAAATAAAAATATTAACGAAAATTTAGAGCAAGTAAAATTAAAATGGAACACAAAGAAATACATTTAAAAAGTTCAGAATTTATTACTGATGTTGTTATAGGAATGAGTGATGGACTAACAGTACCATTTGCATTAGCAGCAGGCTTAAGTGGCGCTGTTTCAAATAACAACATTATTTTAACTGCAGGCATTGCCGAAATAGTAGCTGGTAGTATTGCAATGGGATTAGGCGGATACTTAGCAGGTAAAACCGAATTAGATCATTATGCCAGTGAATTAAAAAAGGAATATGACGAAGTAGAAAGGATTCCCGAAAAAGAAAAACATGAAGTAAAAGAAGTTTTTGCAGCATACGGTCTTAGTCCAGCATCGCAAGATATTATTGCTGAAGAGCTTTCGAAAGACAAAGACAAATGGGTGGATTTTATGATGAAATTTGAATTGGGCTTAGAAAAGCCACATCCTAACAGAGCAAAAAACAGCGCATTAACTATTGGTATTTCCTATATGGTAGGAGGATTAATTCCTTTAGCAGGCTATTTTTTTACAAATAATCCCAAAGATGGATTAATTATATCGGCAATTATAACTGTATTGTGTTTATTTACATTTGGATTTTTAAAAAGCAAAGTTACTGGCCAACCTGCAATAAAAGGAGCATTAAAAGTTACACTGATTGGTATAATTGCTGCCGCTTCCGCTTTTTTAATAGCTAAATTAATTTCGTAAAGAATAAGGTTAAAAAAACGAGTAAAAACTGATTGATGAATTTATATAAAGATGAAAATTTAATACATTTTATTAAATGGAATTTATTTTTGCAATGTGTCTGCAAAAAATTCTATTATTGCAACAACAAAGTTTATTATTTCAAAATAAAACTATCTAATTTATAAAAAATGAAAAAAAACAGCTCCCTTCTAGTAATGGCGATTGCTATTTGTTTAAGCGCTTGCAATAACGCATCAACTAAAAAAAATAATGCAGCAACTACTATTTCGCTTGACACAAACAAACTAAAAAGCGGTGAACTATTTTACCAATGCGAAATGGATGCTGATGTAATTTCGAACAAAGCAGATACTTGCGCAAAGTGTGGTATGGATTTAGAAAAAATTGTAAAAAAATAAATCAGACTGTTTTATTGATTCGCAATTATTTTACTGTACAAAAACTTCATTCTTTTTTTATAAATTTCGGTTCCGTAAAAACCAATCTAATAAAAAGATTTTTTTGTGAGTAGCTTTTAAATCAAAACTGCTTATTATTTTTTTTATAACAAACTAACCTCACCTTAAAGAATTATATACCAAAAAATTAAACTGGATAAACTGTTTTTAATTCAGACACACTAAAAAACATCTTTATTATTTTTATTTGTATTTTTATACTTTTAATTTTATTTATTAAACATATCCAGAAAATTAGAAATGTCGGCATTATGAATATTAAAAAACTCAACTATATATATTCGCTATTCGCAATACTATTTATTATTTCCACCAAAACATTCGGACAAGCTACTATTCTAATTAGTGCTGGTGGTACTGTTAGTGTAAACAATGGTGATTTATTTTATGATGCCGGAGGTGTTGGAGGTGCAACTGGAGCAGGCAATTACACCATTACCCTCACTCCCGCTGTGCTTGGAGAAATGATTTGTTTAGACTTTACTAGTTTTAACACTTATTATAATGTGAATAATCTGAATAGCGATTCATTATGTATTTTCGATGGTTCAAATACTGCAGCAAAAAAGTTGGCAACTTTAGCTGGCAACTACGGAACTAAATTTGTACAAGCTGCCGCTCCAACATCACTAGGGATACCTGCAAATGACAATGGTAATGGTATGCCTGCTCAACTTTCTCCTGGTATTTTTTGTTCTACAAATGCTTCTGGCTCCCTAACACTGAGCTTTTTTCAAAGTAACTCAACAACTTTAGCAGGCTGGGCTGCCACTATAATAACTTATAGATCTTTATCAGCAGTTTGCTCTATAAACCTTAGTTCAACAACAACTCTCCCTATATGCATTGGCACTCCTGCTGCTTTAACGGCAGTAGGCAACGTAGTTTCTTCTGCAATAAATAATAATTTTAATTCTAGTACAGTTGGTACCGGCTGGCAAGGAACAAATGGAGCTACTTTTCAAAATAATTCATCCAATGCTTGCCTAAAACCAAGTTTGGATGGTACACCATACCTATGGATGGCAAATGACTATTGCCCAAGAGCATTAACAACAAACTCCATGAATGTTACTAATGGAGGTACGCTTAGTTTCGAATACCGACAAGCCGTTTCAAATGCAAATGCAACTCCATGTGAAGCTCCAGACTTTTTTATGGGAAAATATCAAGAGGCTGTCTTTGTTCAATATTCAACCGATGCAGGAGGAACATGGAATAATATGAAGGTAATGTTTCCTTGGAGTATGGTTAGCAGTGATAATTTTGGAAGTCCTGCTGCAAAGGTTGGTGGCATTGGATATGAATCATGCAGTTGGAATAAAATAGTTGTACCCATACCAAATGCTGCCAAAACTGCAAGCACACAATTTCGGTGGATTATGCCAAGTTGCACAAATGCATCTACTGATAACTGGGGTTTAGATAATGTTGTAATTGCAACTCCAAAGTCATCAACAATAACAATAACAAATGAAACTGCTGGAGGAACAGTTGTTGGATCATCAGCAACCTCACCTTACACCATATCCGTTTCACCTACTATAAATACAACATATCGAGCAACAATTTCGGATGGAACAAACTCTTGTTATAATGATATTACTATAACCGTAACACCTTGTGGTTGTACACCACCTGCTGCTCCAACAGTAACTACTCCTTTAACTTACTGCCAGTATGCTTCTGCTAGCGCTTTAACAGCAACTGGAACTGGTTTATTATGGTACACTGCTGCTACTGGAGGTACGGGAAGCCCTACAG
>CANCPZ010000073.1 GCA_947380175.1 Bacteroidota bacterium
TCGCGAGTCATTTCCAAATGCTGCATCTGATCTTTTCCAACAGGAACAAAATTGGCATCATATAAAATAATATCAGCAGCCATCAATACAGGATACGTAAACAAACCGGCATTTACATCAGCTAAACGTTCTGATTTATCTTTAAACGAATGTGCATTTGCTAACATTGGAAAGGGAGTAAAACAATTTAAATACCAAGCTAATTCGCACACTTCGGTAACATCGCTCTGACGATAAAATATATTTTTATCGGTATCAAACCCAAAGGCAAGCCAAGTTGCAGCAACAGCATCAGTACTTTCTTTAATGAAAGCCGCATCTTTAATAGTTGTTAGAGAATGTAAATCTGCAATAAAAAAAAGCGACTCATTACCAGATTGTTTTGAAAGTTCGATAGCCGGCAAAATAGCGCCCAAAATATTTCCAAAATGGGGGATATTTGTACTTTGCACTCCTGTAAGTATTCTTGACATATTATAATGATAAATAATTACTAGTTAATGGCGAAAATTAAAACAATTAATTGTTAGCCATCGCCAAAGATAATGTTTATTTAAAGTTAATAAAAAAGCCACTCGACTAAAATTCATTACATTTGTAATACCAATGAAATACCTTCGTATCATACTAAAAGTGTTATGGAAACTGTTATTTATTCTCAACTTTGTTTTGGGATTATTGATTCTATATCCGCTATTTTATATTTTACTCTCAAGGAAGGCTTGGTTTCCTAAAGCTTTTCAATTGAAAAAAATTTGGGCACATTGGATTTTAATTATCCCTGGAATATTTACAAAAACAAAATACGAAACAGCTATTAATGAATTACCCCATCCTGCTGTATATTGTGCTAACCATACTTCTTATTTGGATATTGTTTTGTATTACATTGTTGTTCCAAACTATTTTATATCAATGGGTAAACAGGAATTAAACAAAGCTCCATTGTTTCGAATATTTTTTAGGGAAATGAATATTTTAGTCGATCGAAAAAGCAAATCAGGTTCCCATAAAGCATTTTTAAGAGCAGGGGCAGAAATCAAAAAAGGGAATAGTGTTTTTATTTTCCCAGAAGGAGGCATTTCGAGCTCAGGGACTTTGTTAAATTTTAAAAACGGTGCGTTTAAATTAGCAATCGAAAATCAGGTGCCTATTATTCCGATTACTTTTTTAAACAATTGGAAACATCTACAAAATGGAGGATTTTTTAAATCCTATGGAAAACCAGGCATATGTGAAACAATTGTTCATAGTCCAATTTCAACCATTGGTATGAACGAAAATGATTTAATACCTTTGCGAATAAAAGTACGGTCGCTTATTGAAGGCGAATTAGAAAAATATAATCATGCAAATAGATAACGAAACAGTTGATAAAATAGCTCATTTAGCACGTTTAGAATTTAACGATGAAGCTAAGGTGCAAATCATTAAGGATATGAATAACATGCTTGGATTCATTGATAAACTAAATGAATTAGATACAAGCAATATTGAGCCACTAATTTATATGAGTGATGAAGTAAATGTATTACGTGAAGATGACGTGATACAAATTATTACTCAGGAAGAAGGTTTAAAGAATGCACCTAAGCATGATTCCGATTACTTTAAAGTACCTAAGGTTATTGAAAAATAATTTGTGTGTTGATTGAGTTTTTGGATTTCTATTTTTTGATAAATCAATCCTGTATGGTCAATAATCAATAAATGGAAAATAATAAATAAGCTTAGAGTTTACAGCCAACCTTTTTCCATTATATCTTTTGTATGATATGTGATAATAATATTTGCTCCTGCCCTAGCAAATGCATACATATTTTCCATCACAATTTTTTGTTCATCAATCCAACCATTTTGTGCAGCAGCTTTAACCATAGAGTATTCTCCTGATACATTGTAACATGCAATCGGTAATAATGTATGCTGACGCAAATTATGAATTACATCCATGTAAGCTAAAGCTGGTTTAACCATTAATATATCAGCACCTTCAGCTTCATCCAACAACCCTTCAGTCATTGATTCATTTCCGTTTCTATAGTCCATCTGATATGATTTACGATCTCCTTTTTGTGGCGCTGAATCTGCCGCTTCGCGAAAAGGACCATAATATGCGGATGCGTATTTTATGGAATACGACATGATTGCGGTATTTTCAAAACTATTATTATCAAGTAATTCGCGCATAGCGTGTATTCTACCATCCATCATATCACTTGGAGCAACCATATCTGCACCAGCCTGTGCGTGAGCCAAAGCCATTTTTGAAAGCACCTCAACAGAAGAGTCATTATGCACATAATCATCATGCAAAATTCCGCAATGACCATGCGTTGTGTATGCACAAACACATACATCGGTTACGACATAAAGTCTGTCACCGAACTTGGCTTTTAAGGCTTTTACTGCTTTTACAACTATTGAATTATTGCTGAATGATGAACTTGCATCTGCCGTTTTTTGCTCACCAACTCCAAACAATAAAACTTTGTTTATGCCTACTTTCAATCCTTGTTCAACATCTTTTACCAATTCATCAACCGAATAATGATTAATACCTGGCATTGCATCAATTGGATGAATCACATTATTTCCCTCTACAACAAAGTATGGGTAAATAAACATGTCTTTTGAAAGCCTTGTTTCTGCAACCATTTCGCGAATGATTGGATTTTTCCTTAATCTTCTTGGACGTTGTAACATATTGATTGTTGGTTGTTAGTTGTTAGTTGTTGGGATAGCGTTCTTTCAAGAAACGAATAACCAACAACCAACAACGAATTTATATTCCAAAAACAGCTTCTGCTAATCCCACTTCATCAAAGGATGCAGGCAATAAACAATTTTGGATACCGTGTTCTGATAATTTTTTTTCTGTTGATTTACCTATTGCAATTACTTTTTGCGAAACGGAAATTTTGCCTTTTTCAAAAAACGACTCTACGTTTGAAGGACTTGTAAAAACAAGGACATCAGCTTGTGGCAATTTTTCATTTTCTTTTTTTACCGTTTCGTAAACCACTAAATCGGTAAGTTTACTTACGTCTTCAAACTGCTGCTGAATAGTTCGTAAACCACCTTTTGCTTGAGGAAACAAAACAGTTTCAGCACCAACAGTTTTTGCGAATTTTTTACCTACCGCTTTTGTGTCAGGCACAGAACCAACAAATGCTGCATTTCTATTATGCTTCTTTAATTCTTGCTCTGTTGATTTGCCAATTACGCCAAATTTTGTTTTTGGTTTTAACTCTGGGTTCTGAACAAAAAAATGATTCACTGCATTTGAGCTTGCAAAAAACACCCAATCAGTATGAGGAGTTTTTGATATATCAACTTTTTTTGTTTCAATGAATGAAACACCCTCTACCTTATATCCATTACCTTCTAACACATTTTTAAAAAATGAATCGGCTTTTAAATCCCGTGTAATTAAAACAGATAAACCTGTTATTGTATTAAGTTTATCTACTATTTTTTGAGCAAAACCTTCATCCGTAAATGATTCAAAATACAAGCGCTTTGGCATAGCATCCCAAGTATCCGATTTCGAGGTCCATACTTTAAATTTATTTTCTTCCTTAATGCAATAAACACCCAATGGCAACTGACATCCACCATCAAATAAATTTAACACCTTACGTTCAACTCCTATTGTATCTTCTACTTTTTCAGAATTTAATTTATTGATATATTCAAATAATTCATGATCGTCTTCGCGAATTTGTAACCCCAAAACGCCTTGTGCAGGAGCAGGAATAAATTCTTTAGGATCTAAACGTACTACTTTAAATTCGCTTAAATCAATTCTTAAACGCTCTACGCCTGCTGCTGCAAGCATAATGGCATGGTATTTTTTATCTCTTAATTTTTGAATGCGGGTAGGAACATTGCCACGCAAATCTTCTAGTTTTATATCGTTCCTAAAAGCCAACAATTGAGATTTTCTACGAGCTGAAGAAGTACCAACAATTGCATTTTTTCTGAACAAATATTTCATTCCATTATCAACACATTCTTTACGAATTAGTAGTAATTCAGCAGCATCTTCTCGTTCCGAAACAGCAGCAATTTTTAATCCTTCCGGAGAAGTTGTTGGCAAATCTTTGTGTGAATGAACAGCTAAATCAATTTCTTTATTTAATAAAGCATCTTCAATTTCTTTAGTAAAAAACCCTTTGCCCTCCAATTTATCAAAACTCAAATCCTGAATGGCGTCACCCTGCGTTGTAATTATTTTTATTTCGGCAGTCAATCCAAGTTTTTGTACTTTACGCAATACATAATTCGCTTGCCATAATGCTAAGTCGCTTCCTCTACTACCGATAATTATTTTCCTGTCTATCATTTCCTTTTCAACTATTATATAAAAAAATAAAGCCCTTTCGGGCTTAAACTCTATTTTGTTTTTGCATCTTCAATCAATATATCCTTCGCCATTTTCATAGGAACGCTTATATATTTTTTTTCCATGTAGGCTAAAATCTTGTCCAACACTTGTTTGGATTCTACATCTAAATTATTTAATTCTTTTGCAAATACTTCGTTAGCTGTTTCACGAATTTCTTTTACCTTTTTAGGCACTTCACTCATTGCTAATTCTACTTTACGTGTTTTTAAAATTTGCTTAAAATCGTCAATATTAGCATCAATAATGGCTTTACAAGAATCCATTTCTTGTTCGCGCGCCAATAAATTTTCTTTAGCAACAGTTTGCAAATTATTTATGGCAATTAAATTAACATCATAGTTATTTAATATTTCAGCATCTAAATCATTTGGAATAGCTAAATCAATAACTACTTTTTTTGCTTTATCATCCCCAACCAACCTTTTGTATAAAGCGGGTGTTATAATACTTTCAGCTGATCCTGTACAAGTAACTATAATATCAAAACCACCATTGTAATTAGCTAATTCTGACAGAGGAAATGCTTTTCCGTTTAAATCGGATGCTAATTTTTCGGCATTAGCCAACGTTCTGTTAAAAACGGTAAAATTAGCAAACTTATGTTTTTTTAGGTATTGTGCCATTGTTGTGTTTGTAACACCCGAACCTATAATTAAAAAACGAGCATCTTGTTTAACATTCAATGCACGCAATTTGCGATATGCCAATGAAACAACAGAAACAGGATTTTTGGAAATATTAGTGTGTGTGTAAACATCTTTAGCAACTTCAATCGTTTTTTTTACAGCTAAACGAATTAAATCACCAGTAAGGTTTAAGGCGTTGCATTTTTCATATGCATTACGCACTTGGGTAATAATTTCGCGTTCACCTACAACTAAAGAATCGATTGATGAAGCTACACTAAACAAATGACGCAAGGCCGCATCGCCTTCAAATACTTGTGCATTTTTAATAGCCCAATCTACATCATTAGCCGACCAATTAGAATCGAAAGCAACAAAAAACTTTTTAAGAAATAATGAATCTACTTTTTGATTTGAAGAAATAAGAAATTCGACACGATTACAAGTAGAAAGGTAAAGCAACTCATCTAAATTAAAAGCCTTTTTTAATGTTTCGAAACGCTCTTTTACTAAAGCATCTTCTACATGAAACTTTCCAATATCATTAATATCAGTTGTTTTGTGGGTAAATGCTATAATTTTAAATTTTTTCAATCGTTGCCTTTTTATTTTGCCCCACAAATTTGCAAAGATTTAAATGGCGAATTGTCATACAATTGTCATTAACCAGGTATGACATTAAAGTGGGACGAAAAAATCATTTTTTACTACTGATAATCAATAGATTAAACCTAAATATTTTTAAAATGACATTTGTCATATTTGATAATTTTTGGTTTAATTATTACAAATCTTTTTTACGAAATATACGCAAAGAAAAACCGAGAGGTATAAATACCCATAATAAAAGTACTGTAACAGCAGTCATTAAACCTTTAGTAGTACCAAAAAAATCTTTAAATACAGCGCCGGTATATCCCATGAGTGCCGAAACATCAAGACGCAACAATATTACTATTCTACTTAAATCGATTGGATTACAGGCACTAATTATCATCATGGGTTTTTCAAGTGGATAATCAGCGTATTGAATTAAAAGAAATAGCACCAAGCCATCAAAAATTATAGCAAAATATAACCACAAAAAAATTGCCATACCAATTCCCTTTGCTTTATCTCGTGTAATTACAGAAGCAAGCAAGGCAATGGCAACAAATATTATAGAAAGTAAACATCCAACTAGCACCATTATTAAACCTGTTACTGTAGGTTCGTAATAAAGAACAGGGAGCCCTGATGCAATAAAAAAAGAGACTACCAATGAGACTGATAACCCATAAAACAAACTAAGCCAAATGCTTTTTCTTTTTAAAGGTTGACTAACTAATAATTCTATAAATTCGGAACTGTTATAAATATAAATTGTAGAAAATATGATTGACACAAGTGGCAAAACAAATAATTCGATATTTAACAAACTTAACAAGCCTTTGGCTGTGTTATCTTCAAGACTGAAAACACTAAACGAAATCAAAAACAACACGAGTGTATAAGAAAGAATAATCTTACTTTTTAAAATATCGAGAATCACATATTTTACAACTTTTCGCATAATTAATTTTGCAACATTATTTTAGCAATCGCTTTTGATAATTTTTCTTCACCAGTTTCCATTTTTAGCAATGATTTTGCTTTTTGGAATTTTAATTTTCCATCTTGCATACAAACAATTTGAGTAATCAAATTATCTAAATCGCTTAATACATGCGAAGTAATAATTATTAATTTACCTTTTGAATTTTCTTTTAAAATTTTTTCTTTTAAAATTTCAGAAGATACGGCATCTAAACCAGCTGTAGGTTCATCTAAAATTAACACATCAGCATTAAACAAAAATGCAAGCGAAGCACTTACCTTTTGTGTGGTGCCACCCGAGAGTATTCGCATACGCTTATTTATCATTCCTTGAAGTTCAAATTTCTCTATCAACTCTTCATCTAAAATATTTTTTTCAGATTTTCTAATATCTTTCATCATTCCAATTACTTGACCGATAGTCATATTTTCTGGATATCGACCAATTTGAGGCATGTAGCCAATCTGACTTCGATAGATCCAATCGTTAGAAATATTTTTTTTATTAAACAAAATAGTTCCATCATCAGGAACAACCATCCCTAATATGCTTTTAATTAAGGTTGTTTTCCCACTTCCATTTGGACCAATTAAGGCAACGCATTCGCCACTTAAAAACTCAATAGTAAGACTGTCGAGTGCTTTAAGTTTGCCAAACTGTTTGGATATATTATTAATAGAAATCATAATTTAATTGCGCTCATTAAAGGATAATTATCTTTTAAATTTTCGGGTGTTAAAGAAGGGATAATTTTTTCAGTTTTATCTAACAATGAAACCATTATACTTCTAAAAAGAATCATGGCTGGTGGATTTTGCTCAATAATCATCGAAAACATACTAATTGGCCGATAAGGTAAATCGCCAATTTTATCTTTATTAATATCATAACCTTCATATTTATCCCAATAATTATAATCAAACGAATTTAACACCAAAGTTCCATTGGTTCCTACATCAAAGGAATTTCCAAAAAAATTATTAAAATTAATTTTAACATCCATACAACTAGCCTGTATTTTTATTGCCCAGCCATTTCCTGAAAAAATATTTTTTTGTACCTGTGTTTTATTAACTCCTTCCATGTAAATACCTGTTGTGTTTTTGTTGAAATAATTTCCATTAATGTAACTATCCGATATTTCTTTTAATAAAAGTCCAAAAGCTGCATCGCCCCAGTTATTTGAAAAATAATTATTAAACATTTTTACACCATGAGTAAACATTACAGCTACACCAGCACCGTTTTCAGTAAACACATTACTTATATAAGCATCATTGTGAGAAAACATAAAATGTAAACCGTATCGTATATTTTTTTTTGACAAATTCCGCCAAATGATTGAATGAGTAACAAATTCAAAATAAATACCATCCCGATGTCCTTGAATAGTATTTCCTATAATTTGTAAGCTATCCGATTTCCAACAATGAATTCCATTTCCAATCTGTTGTTCTTCTATACCATAAGCTGTTATCGTATTATTTTTGACGATGCAATGAATACCAAACTGTACATAAATACCAAAAAAAGTATCGTCTAATACATTATTCGAAATAGTTACATTTTTCGAATCGTATATTTTTATACCAGCTAAATCATCAAGTGTTCCATGCCCACTATGCTGAATTTTAAAGCCATTAAAAATTACATTACTTGCTTTTATTGAAACTATTTCATATTTATTTTCGCCATCAAGTATGGGCAAATTTTCGCCAATTAGCGTTATTGATTTACTGATAATTATATTTTTCTCGAAATATATTCCAGATGAAACAATGATTGTATCTGAATTAGCGGCGACACTAACAGCTTTTTTAATCGTATTTATTTTACTACTTTTTATAACATATATGGTAGTACCATTTAGAAATTTGGCATTTAATACTATTATATATACTATAAAATATTTTAAAACCCTACTACCTATAAACATTAATTAATCGAAATAAGTTTATTCTCCAATATTTGTTCTCCACCCAATTTTTTTGTGTAAAATAGTAAGCTATCTTTTGATGAAAAAACTGCTGTGTTTCCGCCCATAGGAGCTTTCAATGTTTTGCTTTTCAATAAAAAACAATGTTCTTTTTTTACAAGTTTATGTGTTGCACAAAAATCAGTAAAATAAAATTCCTCAATTTTATTCACTTCAATACTTCCATCTATTATGGCAGATTGAAGACATTTTAGTTCATCGAATTTAAATATTTTACCTTTTTTAGTTATTATTTCGGCACCATACCTATTGTCGACAATTATCATTTTACAATAACTACAATTATCGGAACCTACTTTAATTGCCTGAGGTTGTGTATTACAAGCTGAAAATAAAATGGTTGTTAAAAAAATTATTGCCGTTAGCAAGCCATTGTTTAATTGTAATAATTTTCGTTTAAATTTAAAATCAATAATTAAACATAAAAGCAATAAACTACCAACTAAAATAAAAAGCCATCCACCAATATCAGGAATAGAGTATGCTCCAAAATTCAACAATTGTTTATAACCTATTAATGGTGGTTGATAGACCATTCCGGGAACAACTATTGCTGCATTAGGATCAAGATTATGACCATAATTATATTCCCATTTCCAAAAATCAACCATTGCTAATGTTCCAAATAATAAGAAGGAAAAAAATAACACAATCATCAATTTTCTATTACGGATAATTGCAACTAAAAGAAAGAATACTGCAAAAAAAGAAATTAAAAAAGGAAGTATAGTAAACTCTATAAAATCTTCGGTGTGCAATGTTTTCATACCAATATAATGGTTCAATCCATTAATTATAGGAACATCTCCACCTAAACCATTAGCATTTATACTTATTGCTAAACCTTCGGGATATTGAGGTGCAGAAAGTTCTATACGCCAAATAGGATAAAAAAGGACAACGATTAATAATATGCCACAAAAAAAAAGCATTATACTAATTCTTAAACTTAATTTTAATTTTTTCATAGGTATTCTAAAAATAAAAAAACGCAGGTACAATAATTTATACCCGCGTTTTTTGTCAAAAAATTATTTTGTTTCTGCTGAAGCAGCTTCTGGTAAATTTGTTCCTGTGCTAAACATTAAGGGAACTTTACTACCTGCTGGTGATACGCGAATATAACCTGTCATTTCCTGATGTAAAGCACTACAAAAATCAGTACAATACATAGGTGAAATACCCACTCTTTCAGGCACCCATTTTAATGTACAAGTTTCCCCAGGCATAATTAAAAGCTCAGCATTAGCGGCACCTTTAATTGCAAAACCATGTGGTACATCCCAATCTTGCTCAAGGTTTGTTACATGAAAATACACTTCATCACCAAGCTTAATCCCTTCAATATTATCAGGTGTTAAGTGAGAACGGATTGCAGTCATATAGACATGTACTTTGTTGCCTTCTCTAACAACTTTCGTTTCTTTTTCACCCATAGCGACATACGGGTGTTTATTTTCGCCAATTTTAAAAATCTTAGTTGATTTATCTTTTATAAGACTAGCCGGACAAGCTTGTGCATAGTGAGGTTCACCTATAGTTGGAAAATCTAAAATCATTTGCATTTTATCTCCACTAATATCATAAAGCTGAGCACTTTGAGTTAATTCGGGACCAGTTGGCAAATAACGATCTTTAGTAATTTTATTGTATGCAATCATATATTTACCGTAAGGTGTTTTAGTATCACCACCAACAACACAAAGGTGGCCAACAGAATAATACGTAGGAACCCTATCGAGTACTTTTAAATCTTTCACATTCCATTTAACAACTTCCGAAGAAACAAACATAGATGTATATGCATTTCCATTGTTATCAAACTCTGTATGAAGAGGTCCTAATCCGGGTTTTTTAACTTCACCGTATAAAGCAGCTTCGTATTTTATTACTGGTACACCATCAAAATTTCCATCAAACTGATTCGCCGCAATTGCTTTTTGAATTTTATCAAAACTAAATACAGGAATAACGGCTGCTAACTTTCCGCTTGCAACAATGTATTCGCCTGTTGGGCTAACATCACAACCATGAGGTGATTTAGGGCAAGGGATAAAATAACAAAGATCGTTGAAGTCTTTAGAATCAAGCACAAGTACTTCTGTTTTAATTTCAGATTTAGCACTATGTGTTATTTCGCTATATGTGTTATGCGAATATTTAACAGCTTGTTTTCGACCTTTGCCAGCTTTAATATATTGTTCTGCCTTTTTCCAATTTAAAGCCATTACAAAATCTTTATCTTTTTGAGAAGCGTTAACTTCCAACAATGTATTAGCTTGTTCAGTATTATAACAAGAAAAGAAAAACCATCCATTAGATATACCTTTACCTGCGCGACTTAAATCGAAATTAACACCTGGGCATTGAACTTGAAAAGCAATATCCATCTTGCCATCTTCTTTACCAACACTAATAAACGATAAGGTTCCTTTGAAATTCTTTTTGTATGTATTAATAGGTACGTCACCATTCACATCATCTGGTGGCACACTAAAGCGGGTGCCTGCAACGACATACTCTGTATTTTCAGTTATAAATGGTGAAGAGTGATTACCTGCACTGTTTGGAATTTCAATAATTTCTTCGGTTCTAAAAGTACTTAAACTTATACGTGCAATACGTGGTGTATTATTAGCATTTCCAAAAACCCAACGCCCATCTTGTTCTCCAGCTGTTTTAGAAAGTTGCACATGGTGCAAATCGTCCCAAGGAACAAATCCATGAGAAGTCATTAACATTGGTTTTGTTTCTTCAGAAAAGCCGTACCCTTTTTCCGGATCAACTGAAAAAACTGGCATTACACGAAATAGTCTACCTGAAGGTAAACCATAAACAGACATTTGACCACTAAATCCACCGCTAACAAAATTGTAAACTTCATCGTATTTACCAGGTGCAACATATACTTTAGATGCGGCATCTCCGCTAACCGCATTACTAATAGATTTTGGCTTACAGGAAACTAAACCTGCAACAGAAATAACTAACAGAAAGCTTGCGCTGATGATTATTTTATTTTTCATAATAATACATTTAATTGTTTTTATAGTTTTTAATTTTATGGCTTTATTCCATCATTTTTTCGCATAAATTCTAAAAGCCCTTTAGCTTCATCATCCGTTAAACTTTGATTAGGCATACGCACCAAACATAATTCTAACATTGCTTGCACTTGAGGATCTTTATTTATCATAACATCAGTATTGGTAATGAAATTCAAAATCCAACTTGGCTCCCTTCGCTTTGTAACACCCAACCAACCTGGGCCAACTAATTTTTCATCCGTTAATTTATGACAAGCAGAACATTTAACATCAAATGTTTTTGAGCCACTTTCCGCTAGTGGTGAATCTAATTTGTTGCCTACAACAACTTCCGTAAATTTACCTTCTCCTCTATGTGAATCATACGTTGGATTATCATTCGATTTTGCATTTTCTACCGAAGCACTTTCAGTTGTTTCTGCGGTTACAATTTTTGCTTTTTCATCACCACAAGATGCCACAAAACCTAGCATACTGATTAATGACAACACGATTATTTTTTTCATAATTTTTAGTATTAATGTTTAATTTTTAGCAAATATAAAAGGTTTAATCATTTACTAAATATGATAAATATCATATAATAAAAAAATAAACAGTTGAATTTTCAATATTTTAGATGACTTTAAAAGATATTATATATATATTATATGATATATATCATTTATTAAAACTGCAACATATTTATTTCATCGAATAAATACGATACATTCGAATTGGAATCTA
>CANCPZ010000074.1 GCA_947380175.1 Bacteroidota bacterium
AGAGAACCAATTTAAATAATGGTAGGTATAAGCAAACGCAATAAAACGCATTATTGCAACTGCTTTCGAACTCACAAATAAGGCGTTATCATTGATTGGAAGGTTGCCAAACCCGAATAAATTATACAAGGTTATGTTAAGCACGCGAAAGTGAGAGTATGCTTTTTTACCATATTCAGTTACAGATATTCCTGTGTTTTCTGGCATATAAAGAAAGAACACAAAACCACACGCAATAAAAACTATTAAGGATATAAGCCCTGAAGCGCTTCGTGTTTTTAAGGCGCCATAAAGTATAAATGCGCCTGTAAATATAAGTACATGAATAATTGTTGGTAGCCAAACAGCAAACAGCAAAAATGGTATGGAAGGGTATTTATTAAAGTTGAAAATTAGGGATACAATAAACGTCAGAAATAGCAATAATAATTTAATACTTACTTTTTCTAAATATAATATAATAAGTGCGTATATAAAACCGCAAAATAAAAAGCTACCTATAAATAAATTGGTTTTAACTTTCGAATCAATTAATGCTGTAGTAATTAATATAACCAATAAAATAAAAAACCAAATGTCTTTTTTTGATTTAATAAAATAATTTTTTTTATCAAGCCACGATATTTCGGTAAGATAATGTAACGGTCCAAAAACAGCATATGAAAACAAAAAAACTTCGAAAGGTAAAATATAAGCTGCTACTAAGCTAATGAGCATCAAACCAATATTTAAATAATTGATTCCATCGTTTGTTGTTAGTTTGGATATGAAATTAGAAACGACTTTCATTATTTATATTTTAATACGCAACTTTTTACCAAATATATTTTTATGTAATAATAATCGAGCGAATCTAAAATTACTTAAGCTTCCGATTTTAGAATTTTTAAATATACCTGTTCAATCCGTGTGCGAGTAACTGCAGTTATTTTAAATGAAAAATGTTTGATTTCGATTTCTTCGTTAAGCCTCGGAATACTTTCGTGATAATGCATTATTAAACCACTTAATGTTTCAAAATTATCTAAAATAGGTAAATCAAGGTGGTATTTACCATTGATATAATCGGTTTCTAAGCGAGCAGAAAATTCAAATTCTGTATCGCTTAATTGTTTATCAATAAGTTCTTCTTTGTCATGTTCATCTTCTATTTCACCAAAAATTTCTTCAATTACATCTTCCATGGTAAGCATTCCCGATGTGCCACCAAATTCATCAACCACCACAGCAATACTTTTATGTTGTTGTATAAATACGGTAAGTACTTCGCTTGCAGGCATCGACTCGGGCACTATACTTACAGGTAATAAAATGCTACGAATGCTTTTTGGGTTTTTAAATAATTCTTTAGAATAAACGTAACCAATAATATTATCAATACTCTTAGAATAAATTAAAACTTTTGAAAGACGTGTTTGAATAAATTTTTGTTTTAATGTTTCGATGCTATCATTTTCATCAAGTGCTACTATTTCGTTACGAGGCACCATACATTCGCGTGCTTTAACACTCGAAAAATCTAATGCGTTCTGAAATATTTGTATCTCATGATCCATTTCCGCTTTTTTTTCGATTGCCGAAGTTCCTTCACGCAGATAATTATCTAAATCAATCATTGTAAAGGCTGCATTCTCTTTTTCAATTTTTACACGAAATATTTTCTTTAAAATAAATTCCGAAAATCCAATCGTAATCATTACTACAGGGTATAGTAAGCCATAAACTAGTGAAAGGGGCAGGGCAAATAAATTAAGTGTTTTGTTGGGATTGATTCTGAAAATATTTTTTGGTAAATATTCGGCAGTAACCAAAATTAACATGGTTGATAAAAAAGTAGAGATAATAAGTATAGCAATTTTTGATGACAGATAATGGCCGATGATAGGTTTGAGTTCTTCATCCATATAGATACCAAAAATTACCAATGCAATATTATTTCCTAGTAACATGGTTCCTAAATATCGAGAAGGATACTTTGTAAAATACGCAAGGATTTTTGCAGAAAAATTACCCTGCTTGCTTTCTAGTTCTATACGTAATTTGTTGGAAGTAATAAATGCAATTTCTAAGCCTGAAAAAAAAGCCGATGCAAGTATTGTAATTAATATGATTACCGAGCTATTCAAATTATTTTTTTATTTCTTTTTCCTTTTCAGTTACTTCGAGGGTTGTAGCCTTTTTCTCAAATTTTATTCGTTGTCTTTTTCTAACAGCATACATCATTACACAAGCAAGTGTAAAAACAAGAAAATAAATTGCGCCTCTGTTGTCGCTAATAGCTGTGGAGTAGGCGCACATTATTATGCCTACACATCCCATTGCTAGCCAAATAATTTCCAGAATTCTAAATGCTTTATTCATACTGATTGCGAATTTTAATTTGTACCCTTATGCAAATATTTACTTGATGGTATTGGTTTTGAATACGAATTTACAAAATCAAATTGTTTATTATAAAATTAATTTGGATGTAAAAATACATATGGCTCTTATTTTTAATTAATAACACCTGAATCTTTTACATCAATTTGTCCTTTTACATTTTTTATTTCATATTCAGAAAAATCTTCATTTGCTTCTAGGCCATCTCCCCAAATAACTTCATCTTTTGTTGTGATTTTAACAAAAGCTGGTGTATTTATTTTATGTTTAACTGCATTCCAAATCAACAATTCAGTATTTAATTTTTCTCCTTTTTCATTTATTACAATTACATTGCCTCTTGCTTCAACACTTTCCATAGTATTATTTACATCGTAGCCAATTCCATAATTTGCGGTAAGTTTAGTTTGTTCTTTCTGGTTGACATCAAAAAAAATAACATTCATGCCTTTTGGCATTTCATAATATGGTTTTTTGCCAGCAAATCGATCCATTTGTTTTGCTATTAATTTTGATCGGATTCGCGCAGAGTCGCTGTAAATAAACTCCATGTTTTGTGTTGATTCGATTGGTAACAATTTTTCGTTTGCTGATGTAATTGAGTTAACTAAATCAATATTGTTTTCGCATGAACAAAAAACTACAAATAAGCATGGTGCTATAAATTGGATTTTAAAAAAATAGTTTACGAAATTCATTTAGGAATTATTTTTCAAACAATTGAACTGCATTAGTGCAGAATTTTTTGGGAAATAAAAAATTAATCGATTTTAGGTTTAACAAACCATCTGTCGTTTATGGTAAAACCAACTGTTGCTTTAATAAAGTTTTCTTGAATTAAACCATTGGTAGTTGTTCCTCTATGACCAATTTCTAAACCTATGTTTACCATAGAAAAGTTTTGCAATAAATAATTGCGACCAACAGGAAAACCCAAACCAAAACTTATGGCCTGTTCTGTTAATTGAGTGTTTTTTAATTCTAAAGCTGTTTGGGCGTACCTTAATCCCATCCTATAGTTTATGCGTTTATAATAATTCTCCAATCCGCTAGATTTTGAATTTGGAATATACTGTGTTCCAATTGAAACACGCATGCTGTTTTTTAATCCCTGTGTTTGATTAAACGCTTGATAATTACTCCAGTTTTGAATAGCAAAATCAGCTGCAAAAAGCCATCTGTCACCTTTTTTTAATCCTACTCCAAAACCAAATGACAATGGAAATGTAATACTACCTTTTGATCCCTTTATGTTTTCAATAGTATCCTGAACAACTTCATAATTATTACGAGTGTAATAATTATAGGAAATGCTATCTATTTTTGCGCTCAAATTTGATTGAGCTGAAAAAGTAGCTCCTAATAATAGTTTAACATTTTCTTTTAAATCCCTACCTTTTAAAGAATCGAATGTGAAAGAGTATTGAGTACCGTAATCAAAATATAAATCCGACACACGGGTATTTGTTCCTTTAAATGTATTCAAAGATGAACTGGAAGATAAAGGGTAATAACTGCCAGAAAAAATTGAACGTCTTGAATTTTCAATACTTCCAAATAAGTAAGATATATTGGCTCCCACTGATAGGTTTTGCAAAGATTTTTTACGCTTTAATGCTTTAGCAATTTCGGCTTTATTATTCGCTTTTAGCAAGCGAGTATATTTTTTAGAATTTATAAATATTCTAGGCAAACCGTATAATGGTTTTATACCACTACCAAAATATACCTGATTGATTCCCCCCGAGCCTTGGTATAAAAAATCCACTCCTCCAATGTTTGTAATGTCTTGATGATCGGAAACTTTGTAACCGACCGAACTGAATGGAACTAATCCAAAACTACCTCCCCACCATTTTTTAAATGGAAATGCTAAAGCAATGTATTTGAATGATACATTGTTGATGGTTTGTTTGTTTGATGAACTTTCAAGTTGTATGCGATTGTAAGCAGCACCTAGTTCGGCAGTTGTTAATCTAACATTTGAGTATGAAGCAGGGTTGGCTGTATTTATAAAAAAATAGGGAACTGTATCATTCTGAACGGCTATGGTTGTGCCACCCATTGAAGCGCTTTGTCCAAACCCTTTTCCTGTAATATCACCAATTCCATAGCGCGAGTATGGCGATGAAGTTGATGTTTGGCCTGTTGAAGTATTATTGAAAGAGTACAATAAATTAAGTACAAGAAATGCAAACACTACTGATTTGAAGTTTTTATGGGGTTTCATACTTGATACTAAAAATGATATTATTTTATGTTGTAATTTAAAATTGCATTCAATCCTTTCGTTATCAAAAAAGAGTCCGCAAAGATGCGATTTTTAAATGGTTTCTCAAAAAAATTAGCATCACCACCTGTAAGGATTACTTTAATATCAGGATAGTGTTCTTCATACCCTTCTATAATGCCTTTTATCTCTGCTATGGAACCCTTTTGCACACCCGATAAAATGCTTTCGTTGGAGTTTTTACCAATCAGCGTTTCAAAACCTTCATTTACTTCTAATAATGGTAAACGGGAAGTGTAAAAATTTAGTGCTTTATAACGCATTTGTAAACCGGGTGAAATTGACCCACCAATATATTCGTTTTTATTATTTACAAAATTGTACTTGATACAGGTGCCTGCATCAATAACCAAGATATTCTGATTTGGAAACAGCGTATTCGCACCAATTGCAGCTGCAAGCCTGTCGCTGCCAAGCGTATGTGCCGATTCATATAAATTTTTTATAGGAATTGGAGTTTTGTCTGTAAATAAAATTGTTTTTACTTTTTCTTGAATCACTTTGATAAAAGAATCAAGGTTATTTACAACGCTTCCGATAATACAATGCGTGATAGGATATTTTACAAACAAATTAGCAGCGTGCAGTTCGTCGGTCGTTTTAAAAACAAAAAAATGTTTTAGTTCATTTGCTTCAAACAAAGCTGTTTTTATTCGTGTATTTCCTATGTCAATAATTAAATTCATTTAAATTATTTATACTTCAAAAGTAGTTAAAAAATATTCGTATAAAAATATAGAATACGGTGATTCATTAAATTGATGTTAGAGTTAAAAAAAAACGCAGTGAAATTTAATTTCACTGCGTAATAGTTTTTTTGTATGCAATTAGTCGCTTGCTTCTTAGGGCATTTTTTTATAATTTATGCTTATTTCCAGCCACCGCCTAATGCTTTGTATATATTGGTTACAGAATTAAATTGTTGTTTTTTAGTTTCAACTAATTCTAGTCTAGATTGCAGAGCATCACGCTGTGTCATTAACACTTCTAAATAAGTTGCTCTTGCAGATTTAAATAAATCAGTTGAAATATCAATTGCCGAAGTTAATGCATTTACTTCTTTTGATTTTTGATCAAACACTTTTTCTAAATTATGGATGTTAGATAATTCATTTGATACCTCAACATATCCATTTAAAATTGTTTTTTGGTAGTTGTACATTGCTTCAACTTGGTAGGATTTTGCAGTCTTAAATTCTGCTTTGATTGCACTTCTGTTAACTAATGGCGCTATTAAATCTCCTGCTATTGAATAAATAAATGATTCAGGAGACGTAAACATGTAGGCTGTTTTAAAAGCATTGTAGCCTATTCCTCCTCTTATATTAAATGACGGGTAAAATTCGGCACGTGCTGCTTTAACATCACATTTAGTAGCAAATAATTCAAATTCAGCTTGTTTAATATCAGGTCTGTTTTTTAGTAATTGAGAAGGAATACCCACATTTATTTGCATTGGCATCTGATCTTTAAATGATGCTTTATCGCGAAGGATTGTTTGAGGAAATCTACCTAATAAAAAATTTATTTTATTTTCATTTTCTACAATTTTTTGTAGCACATCAAACTCCATACTTTGCGAATTGAATACTTGCGCTTCAAATTGCTTTACTGCTAATTCGGTTACAACCGATGCAGCTTTCTGAACTTTTACAATTTCAAGTCCATCTTTTTGCAATTTAATGGTCTCTCTTATAATATCTAATTCGGTATCCAACGAAAGTAATTCGTAATACGAATTTGCAACCTCAGCAACTAAATTGGTAATAACAAAATTTTTGCCTTCAACGCTACTTAAATATTTTGAGAATGCAGCCTTTTTCCCATTTCGGAGTTTGCCCCAGATATCAATTTCCCAGTTTGTTTGTAAGCCCACATAATAATCATTAAGATTGTCAGGTACAATTCTTCCAGGCGTAATTTCTGTGGACGCATCGCCTGCACCTTGACTTGTATAACGGCCAACTTTTTCTAATCCTGATGAAACTCCTACGTTAACATTTGGAAATAATAACCCTTGTTTAAATCGGATATTATTTTTCGCTATTTCTATATCTTGTAAAGTTGTTAATACATCATAATTATTTTTTATCGCGGTATCAATTAATGAACTTAAATTTTTATCAGCGAAAAAATCTTTCCATTTTATTTCTGACGAATTAATCGAATCCTTAGAATCATAATATGATTGAGGCATTGGTTTTGTATCCGATTTTTCAATAGATACAGGCGTTTTACAACTTGCATACATGATGCAAATTAAAAACGCACTTATGTTTTTATATTTTCTAACTATTTTCACGTGTAAATATTTTTTAATTGCTAAATGCTATATTCTTTTTTATAACACCCTGTTTTATTCTTCAATAGAATTTATTTCATCAGTTAAGGGATTTTCTTCTTCGTTTTCAATAAGAATATGTTTTTCGGAAATACTAGCAAAAATGTAATACAAACCCGGAATAATAATTACTCCGAAAATGGTTCCAAATAGCATACCTCCAGCTGCTGCAGAACCAATTGTTCTGTTTCCAATTGCTCCTGGGCCTGTTGCTAATATTAGCGGAATTAATCCGGCAATAAAAGCGAAGGATGTCATTAAAATTGGTCGTAATCGAGCTGCTGCGCCAGCAACTGCTGATTCAAACACAGTAGATCCAGAACGGTGCCGTTGTATAGCAAATTCAACAATCAATACTGCATTTTTACCTAATATACCAATAAGCATTACCATGGCTATTTGAGCATATATATTATTTTCTAAGCCCATTATTTTTAGAAAGAAAAAGGCTCCAAAAATTCCAACAGGCAATGAAAGTATTACAGGTAGAGGTAATACAAAACTTTCGTATTGTGCAGATAGAACCAAGTATACAAAAAGCAAAGAGATTAGGAATATATAAATGGCTTGATTTCCTTTAGCAACTTCATCGTAAGCGATACCCGACCATTCAATACCATAACCTCGAGGCAATTTCTCTTTTGCAGTTTTTGTAACTACTTCAATAGCTGTTCCACTGCTGTAACCATCAGCTGCTCCTCCGCTAACTTCAGATGACGTGTACATGTTGTGGCGTGTAATTTCAGAAAGTCCGTATGATTTATCCATTCGCATAAATGCTGAATAAGGAACCATTTCATCACGATTGTTTTTGCAATAAAGCTTCAAAATATCTTGTGGTAAAGCTCTGTATTCGGGCGATGCTTGTACCATTACTTTATATTGCCGATCAAACTTAATAAAACTTGTTTCATAATTACTTCCAACGAGTGTTGATAGATTGTCCATTGCTTTCTCAATGGTTACGCCTTTTTGTTGGGCCTTATCGTTGTCAACATTTAAATCATATTGAGGAAAGCTTGCACTATAAAATGTAAAAACAGAAGATAATTCAGGTTTTTTGTTTAGTTCTTTAACAAAATCCTTGCTTACTAGTTCCATTTTTTTATAATCGTTTGAGCCTGTTTTGTCTAAAACACGCAGCTCAAAACCTCCAGCAGCTCCATAACCAGGAACAGCAGGAGGTGGAAAAAATTCTACAGAACCGCCTTTAATGTCTTTACATTTTTCTTCCAACTCATCCATTATTTCTTGCATGGAATGTTTTCGTTCGCTCCATGGTTTTAAATTTATAAGACAAGTTCCTGCATTAGCTCCCGTTCCTTCTGATAAAATCTCATAACCAGCCATTGATGAGACAGATTTTATGCCGTCTATTTTTGAAGCAATTTCTTGAACTTGCGAAGCAACCTTATCCGTTCTTTCTAATGTTGACCCAGGAGGTGTAAGAACGATTGCATAAAAAACTCCTTGGTCTTCGTTAGGAATAAATCCAGAAGGAATTTTAGAGCTTAACCCAAAAGTGCCTAGACAAAAAATAACCAAAACTAAAAATGTTAGTACTCTTCGATTAACAATTGCGCCAACTAGATTTTTATACTTTTCTTGTAATCGATTAAACCAATTATTAAATCCAGCTAAGAAACCATTAAGCCATGTTTTCTTTTTTTCAATACCATGTGTGTTTTTTAGCATCATAGCACATAAAGCAGGTGTAAATGTTAGGGCTACTAAACCTGATATAATAATTGCTGTTGCCATGGTTACAGAAAACTGCCGATAAAAAATTCCAACAGGTCCGCTCATAAAAGATACAGGAACAAATACAGCAGCCATTACTAAGGTTATAGCAATGATGGCTCCGCCAATATCTTTCATTGCCAAAATTGTAGCCTCTTTTGGTGGAAGATGCGTTTCTTCCATCTTTGCATGAACGGCTTCCACAACAACAATGGCATCATCTACAACAATACCTATAGCTAATACTAATGCAAATAAGGTGATGAGGTTTAAGGTGATGCCAAATAATTGCATAAAAAAGAAAGCACCTATTAAGGAAACCGGAACAGCAATTGCAGGAATTAATGTAGAACGCCAATCACCTAAAAAGATAAACACAACCAAACTTACAAGTAGAAATGCTTCAATTAATGTATGGATTACCTTTTCGATAGATGCATCTAAAAATCTTGAAACGTCATAGCCTACTTCGTAATCCATCCCTTTTGGAAAAGAAGTTGCTTTTATTTCTTCCATCTGTTTTTTGATATTTTCAATTACCGCACTCGCATTACTACCATACGATTGTTTAATGACAATAGCAGCAGAGTGTCGGCCATTCAGTTTCGAATAAAGATCATAAAAAGTACTTCCAAATTCTATACTCGCTATATCCTTTAGATGTAGTAATTCTCCATTTGGGTTCGATTTTATTATAATATTTTCATACCCTTCTTTGGTATTATATCTGCCTGGGTATTTTAAAACATATTCGAATGCTTGAGATTGTTTTCCCGAACTTTCTCCAACCCTACCAGGGGATGCTTCTAAGCTTTGATTGTTCAATGCTTCCATTACCTCATCGGCTGAAATTTTGTACGCCAACATTCTGTCAGGCTTCAGCCATACTCTCATAGAGTATTCCCTATCTCCCAGAATATCTGCATATCCAACACCATCAACTCGTTTTAATTCTGAAAGCAAATGTATGTCTGCGAAATTGTAAAGGAAGTTTGCATCTAAACTAGAATCTTTGCTAAAAACATTTATATACATCAGCATATTCGATTCTTCTCGGGTTATCTTAACTCCCTCTCTTACAACAATTGGTGGTAACTTATTGATAACTGCAGCAACACGGTTTTGAACATTTACAGAGGCGATATTGGGATCTGTTCCTAAATTAAAAACCACTTGTATAGAAGCTTCTCCGTCGTTACCTGCATCGGAGTCAATATATTTCATCCCAGGTACTCCATTTATTGCTCGTTCTAATGGAATAACAACAGCCTTTATCATTAGTTCACTGTTTGCACCTGGATAGGTGGCAGTAATATTTACTTTAGGCGGTGAAATTGACGGGTATTGTGTTACCGGTAATTGCATTAATGCCAACGCACCAAGAAATACGATAATAAGCGAGATTACTATTGATAATACCGGTCTATGAATGAATCTACTGAACATATTATAAGTTTCGTTTGAATTAAATTCTATTGTTTAATTAATTGTAAATTTTCAATAACCTGTTTCGCAGGAATAAATTCAGTTTGAATTTTATCATCCTCTTTAACGTTTTGGATTCCTTCTAAAAGAATTTTATCGTTTGAAGAAAGCCCTGTTTCAATTACATATAAATTAGATAGTTTTTGTTTTATAGTAATGTTTCTTGATTTTAATACATTGTTTTGGTCAAGCACATAAACATATATTTTGTCTTGTATTTCATATGTTGCTTTTTGAGGAATAATAATGGCATTTTTAATATCTATTTTCATTTGCACTTTTCCTGTTTCGCCATGTTTTAAAAGTAAATCTGGGTTAGGGAATTTTGCCCTAAAAGCAATATTTCCTGTTTCATTATTAAATTCTCCTTCTATTGTTTCAACAGCACCTTTATAAAGATGTGGTTGATTATTTGCTAAAAAAAGTTTGGCGCTATCTTTCTGATTATTTTTGTTTCTGGCTTTATAGTCTAAATAATCAATTTCAGAAACATTAAAATAGGCATACACTTCTTTGTTATTCGAAAGAGTAGTTAGTAGGGTGCCGTTATCAATTAAACTTCCAACTTTAAATTTAATTCTATCCAAAATTCCATCGAAAGGAGCTTTTATTTCAGTATATGAGAGGTGCAATTCAGCAATTACTTGTTCAGCTTTAGCTTGGTCTAATTTTGCTACCGACATTGCTAATTCTGTTTGCGAAACAATATTTTTTTCAGCAAGAATCTTGGTGTTCTGAACTTCTAATTCAGCTGTTTTTGTTTCTGCTTTTGCTTTTTGTAACTCAGCTTCATATTCCCTTGGTCTGATTGTAAAGAGAAGCTGACCAGAGGTAACATGCTGACCTTCATCTACGTTTATTGTTTCAATGTATCCATCAACCTTTGCATGAATTTCAACATTTTGCAATGATTGAATTTGGGCCACATACTCCTTAGTAAAAGAAGTATCCATTATAAGTGGGCTTGTTGTAATATATTTTCCCTCTTCAATATTTTCTTCTTTTTTTGAAGTACAGGCATTAAAAGTTATTGCAGCGCAAAGGCTAAGTAGCAATGATGTTTTATTCATAGCGATAAAATAATATCAAGAAAAATTAAATAAACGTTAAAAAGAAAAATTCTAAAAACTAACAATGGTTAAGCAGTGAGCTTAAAAAGGGATAAATAAGAAAACGTTTTTTATACTTTAAAAACTTGCAAATAGCTTTGCTTCGAGCGAATCGATATAAAGTTGTGGTATTGTTTTGATGAAGAAGTTGAATTTAAAGGGATTCTCAAAAATGAAAAAAGAAAAATTCCAAAGGATAAAAAGGCTGCAATTCGTATAACTGAATCTAAAATGTCATCTTCTATAAATTCGAGATTCTCAATTTCAATCAGTTCAAAAAAATTGACCTGACTCAATTTCGTATCATTATCGTTTAGGTTGTAGTTATCGCTATTCTGAATAGAATGCTTATGCTTTTGTTGAGGCGTAAAACTCAATAAAAAAGCGAACAAAGCAATTATACAGAAAATAGGTTTTAAAAATTTCATCTATTTTTAATCAATGTAATATTTTTTGTTAAAATACTTGTGGTGCGAAAATACATTTTAAACGCTTACTTAAGTTTAATTTAATAATTTTTAACAAAATTTGTAAAATATAGTTGGTGCCCGAATATTTTTTCAAAAAAAGTAGTTGTTTCTAAAATTTTATTACATTTGCAACCCTGTTAATCGGGAGTGGGTGCCCTAGCTCAGTCGGTAGAGCAAAGGACTGAAAATCCTTGTGTCACTGGTTCGATCCCAGTGGGCACCACACTAGCAAAGACAAGCCTTTCAGGAAACTGAGAGGCTTTTTTGTTTGAGGCAGTTTTAAACATAGTTTAAAAATTTATTGAAAACGGGAACTAGTGCAGCTTCTACATCATAAAGTCACTGTATTAAAAGTTCACAGCCCTCTTGTTAAAAAGAGAGGTCTGAAATTTCCGATTTTCTTGGAAAAGTTCAGAAATTTATAACTTCTAAAATATTTCACGAAAAACATTACTATTGATTAATCTATAAATTGGACACACTATTGTCATTTTATATTCTTGTTTTTTTTATTTT
>CANCPZ010000075.1 GCA_947380175.1 Bacteroidota bacterium
TCCATAGTGCTGATAAAATTAATCTAATTTAGATTCATATCCAAACCTTTTGAAAACGTATAATGAGATTTATTATTGCATACTAAATCTATAATGATTTTTTTGGTAATTTGGCTGATACGATAAAACCAATTTAACGACCTATTTAAAATAAATTACTGAATAATGAATACGCCCGAAATTAGCATTATCATACCTGTTTATAATAGTGAAGAAATAATTGAGGAGCTAAATAACCTACTATTCAGAACCCTTTCCAACCAAATATCATTCGAAATTATTTTTGTTAATGATTGTAGTACGGATGGAAGTTGGCAAAAAATTACCGCAATTTCAGAAACCTACGACGATATTACTGGAATTAATTTATTTAAAAACAGTGGGCAAGACAACGCTATACTAGCAGGAATTCGTATTTCTAAAGGCAATTATTGTGTGGTGATGGATGACGATTTACAACATTTGCCAACAGATATTCTAAAGCTATATAACGAATGTAAAAAAGGATTTGATGTTTGTTATGCCAATTTTATTACGCGAAAACAAAATGTTATTAAACAAATAGGTAGTAATATTAATGGGAAAATAGCTGAAATACTGGTTTCTAAACCAAAAGGCATTTACCTTTCTCCATTTAAAATAATAGCTAAAAAAACCATAAATGAAATTATAAAATTTGCAGGCCCCTATCCATATATCGATGGAATTATTTTAACCATTACAAATAATATAACCCAAATCGAATCAGAACACCAAAACAGGATGTCTGGAAAAAGTAATTATACCTTATCAAAGTCAGTTGATGTTTTTATTAAACTATTTACTGGATTTTCGGTTATTCCACTCCGCATTGCAACATACACAGGTTTTCTAGCAACACTTACCGGATTATGTTTGTCGTTCAAATATTTATATGATTATTTTATTACTAAAGATTTTATCGAGGGGTGGACAACTGTTGTAGTGCTTATCATTTTTTTCGGTGGATTAATTTTAATCACTCTTGGCATAATAGGTGAATACATTGGCAGAATTTACCTGACTTTAAACAATAAACCTCAGTATAGTATTTCTGAAATAGTAAGAAGTAAAACAAATGCGTAATACATATTTTCTATTTCCTTTACTTTTATTTTTCACAATCCTTACTATTTTAAATTTAAATATTCCATTTTTCTGGGATGGAACTTTTTTCTCCGAGCTATCAGTTTATTTTTTTGAAAATGGATACACTAATTTTATTCCACCCCAGGAAATTGATAATGGAGGAATCCATTTATATTCAATTTACCTTACGCTAATATGGAATTTTTTTGGAAAAAAACTTGCTGTTTCGCATCTTGCCTTATTACCTTTTATATTAGGCATTGCCTTTGAATATTTTAAATTAGCAAAACGTTTTTTAAAAGACAGTGCAATTTCGCTTTCGTTGATTTTGTTAATAGCTGAACCTAGTTTTATAACCCAAACTATATTGATGGGCTATGACATATTTCTAATTTATTTCTTCTTTTTGTCGCTAAATGCATTATTGTCGAACAAAAATAGTTTTTACAAATTTTCAATATTGCTTCTTTGTTGCTGTAACATACGTGGCATCATACTGTTTACTGCTTTATTTTTTATTGAACTTGTTATAAACTATTCAAGCAAAAAAAAAATAAATTACTGGAATTATGTATTTGCATTCGTAATGATTGGCGCATGGGGTATTTTTCATTTTCAAAAAACAGGCTGGTTTTTCTTTTCACCTGTAAGAGAAAATACGCATGAATCCTTTTTGCCAATTAATAAAATGTTCAATCAATTTATTTTTATTTGCTGGAAAATAGTTGATTTTGGCCGAATTACATTGTGGTTATTTTTATTAGTTGTCGGCATTGTTTTTTATAGAAAGTTAAAAAATCAAGAACTATTAATTTTGTTAAAAATTCTATTTATACCATTAATTATCCTTTCATTGTTTATGATTCCTATTGCTAATCCTATAGGACATAAATATTTTATAGTTATTTATCTATGTTTAAACATAGTAGTTTGTTATTTAGTTCAGCTATTTTTAAAAACAAAATTTCAAATTCTTGTTTCGATACTATTTATTGTATCATTGATTAGTGGCAACTTTTATTTGTATCCTGAAAAGTATGGTAATGGATGGGACTCATCATTAAAAATAATGCCTTACTTTGAATTGAAAAATAAAATGGATGCGTATATTTTAGGCGCACATATAAATCCGAATGAAGTAGGGACACAATATCCATTAATTGCTGACAAACGATTTTCACATTTAGTGGATGAACCATATAAATACCAAAATGTATGGAGTGGTCCACTCACCAATTTTAAATACATATTACAAACCAACGTTATCAATACCGATATAATAGAACAATTTGAATCTGTAAAAAAAGATTGGAAATTATTGAAAATGTATAAATCGGGACAAGTATATATTTCGCTTTACCAAAATACTGTTAATTAGTTTTTAAAAACTAATTTTGAAAGCGAAGTGAATTTATTCAAAAGTTTTTTCGTATCAATTAATAATAAAATCACCATCAATAAGAATGGCATCGCAGGGGTTTTATAGCGCACTATAGAGCCAATTACAGGAGTTGTAAACCCTACCAGCACAAACAAAATAAGCACAAAACTAGTACAAAAAAGCAATACGGCTTTGTGTTCGATTTTTTTATCTAAAAAAATAAATGCACAAATTAATAATAGAATAATAAAAAGATTTTCTAGGGCAGATATAACTTGAAATACACTTTTTACTTGAAATATAAATGGAAATGCAAACACATTAAATATTGCACTAGGCGCAGCAGTTAAAAAACTAAAATCAGTTGGATTAAGCCTTTTAATTTGAAGAACCAAATTGGCTGGTTTTATCATATAATCAATACTAAACAAGGAAGTATCTACTGACTGTTCAATATATGTGGTGTCGCTCATATTATTTTGATTCCACTGCAAATAGCTGCTTCCTTTTTTAATTCTATATTGGTTATGTCGTGTATCATTTTTAAATGATATTTGAACTAATTGTGTTTCCTTTTTATCAAAATCAATACATACAAAATGCTTTTTATTATACAAAAAAACACCTCCTTTAGCGAAGGAAATTGACTTAGCTTGTTTATCGGCGATAATTTTTAATAGGTTAAAATCGGGATTAATTAATTTGAAAGATTCGGCAAATATTAACAACAAAATTAATATAGAAAAATATTTAAAAAGTATTTTTTTTTCAGATGAGCGAGAAACGAAAATATTTAAAATCAATCCAGGCAAAAGGGCAATTAAAACATAAAATTTTATCAAAAGTAAAAGTGAAATAAAAAAAACGACCGCAACAATTTTAATCCAAGTGTAATTTTTTTCGAGCCCACATTTTGTAATGTATAAAAGCATTCCGATTCCAAAAAACAAAACCCCTTCTTTCATAACACCTGAGGTCCAGAATAAAACAGATGGGGCAAAGAAAATTGCAATAACTAACAGATTTTTTTTGTCTTTAAAATAGGGAATAAAAGTTTTAAACAATGCTATTGAACCCAAAAGAGATAAAAAACACATAAATATGGTATGAACATGAAAATACCCAAAAGAAAAAAATCGATATATAAAATTTACAAACATCATAGTCCGCGAATCATTGTAAATGATTTTTTCAAATCGAGGATTTAAATCAGCCAATTCGGGGACAAATTCCTCATTAACTAGAATCTTAAAAAACTGATTAGGGTCTTTCCAAAAAATATCATATAATACATTTCCTGTATCAAAATAACTAATGAAATCTCCTGATGTATAATAATTTGTAAAAACCCACCAAAGAGTAATACCTGCAATTATTTTAAGGATGAAAAATGAAGCTATTGTTTTATGAGACAATTCATAATTTACAAAAAATTTCATTTTGTAAATCAAAAAAAAGAAAACCAAAATATAGAAAAGAGAAACCAAAAAATGCATTTTATAAAGATATAAAATTCATGCTATAAATTTTGTTAATTTTGCCAAATATGAATATAAAAAAACATATTCCTAATGCCATTACATGTGGCAATTTATTTTGTGGGTGTTTAGCTATTGTGAGCACCCTTAATGGTAATCTAATCTGGGGTGCCTACCTTGTAGGAATAGCTACTGTATTAGACTTTTTTGACGGCTTTATTGCAAGGCTTTTAAAAGTAAGTGGTGAAATTGGCAAACAACTTGATTCGTTAGCTGATATGGTTTCGTTTGGTGTTGTTCCTGGTGTGATGATGTATCAGATGATTAAACACTCCTATCAATTACACGCTTATTTCAATGATGAAAATGAAGTATTTCCATTTCAATATATCGGTTTTATTATTACAATTTTTTCCTGCATCCGATTAGCAAAATTTAATATTGATACCCGACAAAATAATTCATTTATTGGTGTTCCAACTCCGGCAAATACAATTTTAATTTGTTCTTTACCATTAATAAATGAATACCAACCTACTTTTTTAGGATTTTATACGAGTCCACTTATTTTAAATTTTTATTTTCTTATTGCCTTAACCCTAATAATGTCGAGCTTACTGATTGCAGAAATACCTTTATTTGCTCTAAAATTCAAAAATTTCGGATGGAAAGAAAATAAAATAAAATACATATTTCTAATAATATCAATATTCATGTTGGTGTTTTTTCGATTTTTATCGATACCTTTTTTAATACTCTTTTATGTTGGATTGTCTTTTATAAATAACAGGAGGACTGGAAGAGAAAAATAAATTATTTTCTTATATTAAAACAAGAAACATAACCCTTGGCTTTTTTTAAATAAAAAAGGAGTTCAAAATTTTATCTGCCAACACTTTTGAAATTTTTTCGTTACTCTCATTTGTCCAACCTGCAATATGAGACGACAACAATATTTTATTACTTTGAATTAAATATTGAAAGGCATGGGGCAAAGTGGTAATATCCAAATTTTCAAAAGATGTCATTTCATATTCCAGCACATCAAGGCAAGCACCTAAAACTTTTCCTGATTTCAGATTTTGAACTAAATCAGCTGTATTCAATGATTTTCCACGAGCTGTATTGATGATGTAAATATTTTTTTTAAATTTATTTAAAAATGAATCATTAATTAAATAATGGGTTTCTTCTGTTAATGGGGTATGCAAACTAAGTAAATCAGCTTGTTCAAAAATTGTATCGAGCGTTGATTCAATAATAAAATCGTCACCAAAATTTTTCTTATACTTATCATATACCAACACCTTTACTCCAAAACCTTTCAGACGTTCAGCAAAAGCACTTCCCATATTACCATAACCAATTATGCCGATAGTTTTACCCATCAATTCAACACCTCTATTACCCTCACGAATCCATTTACCTTGACGAACTTGAGTATTGGCTCTACATAAATTATTAAACAAAGAAAGTATCATTCCTAAAGCGTGTTCGGCAACGGCATCACGATTTCCTTCAGGTGCATGTAAACATTTTATGCCTTTACTTTCAGCGTACGAAACATCAATGTTTTCCATCCCTGCACCTGCACGAGCAATAAATTTAAGATTGGTTGCTTTATCAATAATTTTTGGGGTAATTTTTATCTTACTACGAATTACAATTCCATCATAGAGGTGAATATTATTTTCAATTTCTTCTTTTGACCAATCATAATTTAAATCACAAATATTACCCGCTTTAATAAGCGTTTCATGTAAAAGAGGGTGATTGGAATCTATAAATAAAATTTTCATTATAACAATACCCCTTTTAGAAAAATGATGGAGAGTGTAAAGTAAATTATAAGACCTGTTACATCAACTAAAGTTGCAACAAAAGGGGCTGAAGAGACTGCGGGATCTAATCCCAAGCGTTTTAAAAAAAGTGGTAAAAGAGACCCCATTAAAGTTCCCCACATTACAACGCCTACTAAAGAAAAACCAACAGTGCATGCAATTAACATCCAATGAGGACCATAGCTACTAATAAAATAAGACCATAAACCTACTCGGGCAAATCCTATTAATCCTAAAATTAAGCCAATTACTAAACCTGTAGAAAATTCTTTTTTTACAATTTTCCACCAATCTCTAATGGTTATTTCGCCCAAGGCTAATGCTCGGATAATAAGCGTTGATGCTTGCGAGCCACTATTACCACCACTTGAAATAATTAAAGGAATAAATAATGCTAGAATTACGGCTTTTGCAATTTGATCCTCAAAAAAAGCCATTGCTGTAGCGGTTAATGTTTCGCCAAGAAAAAGAATAATCAACCACCCCACACGCTTACGAATCATTTGTAAAAAAGGCGTACTCATATATGGCTCTTCCAAAGCCTCCATAGCACCCATTTTCTGAACATCTTCTGTTTCTTCTTCTCTTCTTACATCAACAATATCATCAATTGTAATTCTACCCACTAACCTGCCTAATGCGTCTATAACAGGCAATACAACAAGATTGTATTTATCCATCAGATTAGCAATTTCTTCGGCAGGAGTATTTGTTTTTACTGAAATAATTTTGGAATCATATATTTCGGAAACTCTTGAACGAGTAGAAGATACAATCAATTTTTTTAAATGCAATAAACCAACTAGTTTTTCATCATCATCAACAACATAAATTGCATATATATTTTCTACTTTATCAGCTTGTTCACGAATTTCTCGAACACATTCAATAGCATTACTATTTACATGCACACGAATTAACTCGGTAGCCATTAAACCACCGGCAGTATTTTCATCAAAATTTAACAAATCAACAATATCACTTGCCTGCTCACTATCTTCCATTTGAGCAAGAACTTCGTCCTGCACATTATCAGGTAATTCAGCTATTACATCGGCGGCATCATCCGAATCCATATTATCAATATGCTCGGCAATTTCTTTTGATGTAAGAGATGCTAAAAAGTTTTCACGAACATCATCATCCAATTCAACTAAAACGTCAGCCGCAATCTGATCATCTAGTTGCGAGTATACGTATTTAGATTCTTCAATTTGAAGTTCATTAAAAATTTCGGCAATATCAGGAGGATATAAATCCTTGAAATGTTCATTAACAAATGCTCCATTTTTAGCAAGGATTGCTTGGCGGAGTTTTACTAAAAATTCGTTTGTTAGTTCAAATCTCATTATGTCTAAATCTGAATTGTAGTTCAGCAATAATTTTAAAATCCTTAAATAAATCCTTAAACCAAATTACAAGTTAATTTTAATGTGTGCAAAGGTAATATTTATAGTTAGTTGAGGATATTTTTAATATTAATTTATCTCAACCATATTCGTTAGAGCCACAAAGTCATCTACCGATAACTCCTCGGCACGTTGAGTAAGGTATTTGTGATCTAAAAATTCAGGTTTAAGCTTAAATGCTCTTATAGAATTTCGTAACGTTTTTCTTCGTTGATTAAACCCAGCTTTTACAACTTGTTTAAATAATTTTTCATTACAATCCAACTGCTGCACATTATTTCGTGTTAAACGTATTACAGCCGATTTTACCCTTGGTGGCGGATTAAATACATTTTCGTTTACAGTAAATAAATAGTCTATATCATAAAATGCTTGAAGCAATACACTTGTAATTCCGTATGTTTTATTTTTAGGTTTAGCTGCAATACGCTCTGCTACCTCTTTTTGAAACATTCCAACAACTTCTGGAACTTGATTTTTATGATCCAACACTTTAAATAAAATTTCGGTAGAAATATTATATGGGAAATTACCTATTACAGCAAATGATTCGTTATTAAACAAATTATTGAAATCTAATTTTAAAAAATCACCTTCAATAATTCTATTTTCTAAAACCGAAAACTTTTCTTTTAAAAAAGCGATTGATTCTCTATCTATATCAATTATATGTGTTTCGTAATCTGTTTCGGCTATTAAATATTTTGTCAACACACCCATTCCTGGACCTACTTCCAGTACTTTTTTATACTGGTTGGTGTGTTTAAGGCTTTTAACAATATCCAGAGCAATTGTTTCGTCTTTTAAAAAATGTTGTCCTAAATGTTTTTTCGCTCTTACAAAATCTGTCATTGTATTTCTATAATTATGGGTCAGTTAAATTAGCAAAATAATCAATACGGATAAAATCAATGAAGATAGTTTCAAGTATATTAAAGCTTGTTAACTCTATTTTTCAATTCAGTATTATTTTCAAAACCACTAAATCCGGTATATTTTTTAGCTATTTCCAAAGCAACCATTAAATTAAAAGAGGCTTGAGTTTGAGAAAAAGCAATGTTTTTTTGCATCAATTCTATCGCTAAATATTCTTGTTCTGTTTGTCCCGGAGTAGGAATAAAAATTGCTTTTTTATTTAAAATAGCTAAATCCATTATGGTTGAATAACCCGAACGTGCAATTACTAAATTTGATTCTAAAAATGAACGTTCCAATTCCTGGGATTGTAAATACGCAACGATAGTAATATTGCCAATTTGTTCAATGCACTGCTCTATGTCTGTTTTCCCACAAACTATTAATGCTTTTAGGTTTGATTTATGAATTTGAGCAACAAGTAGTTTTTCGAAAATACTGCGTTGTGGTTCTGGACCAGAAATAAGTGCAAGTATATCGTACTTGGAATTGATTTTATTTACGTCCAGATTAAATCTAGATAAAAAACCAACGAAAAAAGTATTATTAGGTAATTGATAAGAATGAGATAAATCAGCCGATAAATTTATTGCACCAGCAACATCTGGCACCCAACATTCATCAAATTTATTTATGAAAAATAAATTTATGCGATGTAGTAATTTTTCTGCTAATGGTGATTTAATAAACAATTGATGTGTTATAAAAATGCTTTTGATATTCTTATTCCATAGACCAAAACGATTATCAGAAATTACAATATCGATTTTGTTTTTCTGAATAATTTTTTTTAGTTTTTCGTGTTCATTCCATATGCCAAAAAGTATTTTAGGAATAGAAAAGAACATTTTTAAAATCATTGAACCCATTGTTGGATAACTGATGTCATAGCCTTTTAAAGTAATGAATTCTAATTTTGGGAATTCTAATTTTAAAAGTGCCAATGATCTCCCATCGGCAGCAATAATTACAACTGCGTTTTTATTTAGAAGCAAACGAACAATTGGGATACAACGAGTTGCGTGACCTAACCCCCAATCAAGTGGACAAACCAATATGCGTTTTTGCGAAAGCATAAATTCTTATTTTTGTAAAGATAATTTAATTTGAATTATCGAATCTCAATAACAATTACCATTTATTTTATATCGATTTAAGTAACCTATTTAACTGAGAGCATTTATATATTTAATACAGAATTTTTAAAAATATGGCTAAAAGAAAATTAAAAAAATTTGCCGAAGTTGCTTCATTTAACAATTGTTTTTTTTTATCGTTTGAAGATTCGAAAGCAGGTGGCTTACCCCTAAAAGGAAAATGGAATGAGATTTATTTTAAAAACAACAATCCTATTATTTTGGAATTAGGTTGTGGAAAAGGAGAATACACAATAGGTTTAGCCGAACGTTTTCCTGATAAAAATTTTATTGGTGTAGATATTAAAGGAAATAGAATTTGGACTGGAGCAAAAACTGCTATTGAAAAAAAAATGAATAATGTTGCTTTTATTCGTACACGTATTGATTTTATAGATTCCTGTTTTGATGATAACGAAATAAACGAAATATGGATAACATTTCCTGATCCTCAACCACAAAAAACACGCATTCGAAATCGTTTAACGAATATGATGTTTATTAATCGTTACAAAAAAATATTGATTCACGATGGCATCATTAACCTAAAAACTGACAACGAACCTTTTTATGATTACACCCGCGAAGTAGTTGAAGAGAATAAGCTTGATCTCTTAGATAACACAAATGATTTATATGCAGACAGAAAAAATCGCGATGAAGCATTAACAAGTATTAAAACATATTATGAAAAAAAGTTTTCTGATTTAGGTTTTAAAATATGTTATTTAAAATTTAGAGTATAAAGTACAACTGGATGAAAAAAAACGATAGCTTTTTTGAAATGGTTTATGAAGTGGTTCGGCTCATTCCTAAAGGCCGAGTAACAAGCTATGGTGCAATTGCAAAATATTTAGGATCGGCGCGCTCATCGCGTATGGTAGGTTGGGCTATGAATGTGTCACATTCGCAAACAAAAAAAGTTCCAGCACATCGCGTAGTTAATCGTAATGGCGAATTAACTGGTAAAATTCATTTTGAAACACCATTTATGATGGAAGAATTATTAGAAAAAGAAGGTGCAAAAATTGCCAACGATAAAATAAAAAATTTCGATAAACTATTTTGGGATCCAACAATAGAATTGTCTTTATAGAAAAATCAGAATTATTTTATTATTAAAAATCAAGCAAGAAGTAATTTATGAAAATCACAGAAACTTTTATATTCGATTTCGATAGTACTTTTATTCAAGTTGAGGCACTTGATGTTTTATGCGAAATTGTATACGAAAACAACGCAAATGGAAAAAAAGTATTAAAAGAAATTCAGGATATTACAAATCTTGGTATGGAGGGGAAATTGTCGTTGAAAGAATCTCTTACAAAACGAATAAATTTACTACAAGCCAATCGCGACCATTTAGAACATGTAATTAATCTGTTGCGTCAAAAAGTTTCGGATTCAGTAAATCGGAACCGTAATTTTTTTAAGCTTCATACAGATCATGTATATATAATTTCGAATGGATTTAAAGAAATTATCATCCCGATTGTGCAAGAATATGGGATTAAACCAGAGCATGTGCTTGCCAATACATTTCGTTTTGATCATGATGGGAAAATAATAGGCTTTGATGAAAAAGATGAACTTTGCGAAAACAAAGGAAAAGTAAAAAAAATAAAATCATTAAAATTAAATGGCGATGTGATTATGATTGGTGACGGCTATACCGATTACGAAACGCTTGAAGGTGGTGCTGCAACAAAATTTTACGCATTTACTGAAAACGTGAGTCGCCCTGTAGTAGTTGAAAAAGCTGACCGTTTAGCACCTTCGTTAGATGAAATATTATACGACCTTTCTTATACCGCATCGGTATCCTATCCTAAAAATCGAATCAATGTTTTGCTTTTGGAAAACATACATCCCGAAGCTGCAAAAATATTTAAGCATGAAGGATACAATGTTGAAACCATAAAAAGTGCATTAGGAGAAGATGAACTTTGTAAGCTTATAAAAAATGTTTCAATTCTTGGAATACGCTCTAAAACAAAAATTACGGAACGGGTTTTAAAAAATGCAAATAAACTTCATGCCATTGGCACATTCTGTATTGGCACAAACCAGGTTAATTTAGAAGAATGTTCGAAGCGCGGTATTGCTGTTTTTAATGCACCATATAGCAACACCCGTTCCGTTGTAGAATTAGCATTGGGAGAAATGATAATGCTTATACGAAATACATTTGAAAAAAGTACAAAAATGCATGCAGGTATCTGGGACAAATCAGCTAATAAAAGTGTTGAAATTCGTGGAAAAAAGCTAGGTATTATAGGATATGGAAACATAGGTTCCCAACTTTCTGTTATTGCCGAAGCACTAGGTATGCATGTTTATTTTTATGATGTAATTGATAAACTTGCATTGGGTAATGCGAAAAAATGTTCGTCATTGGACGAATTATTAGCACTTGCCGATATTGTTACTTTGCATGTGGATGGAAGAAAAAATAATGCAACAATGATTGATAAACATGCATTTGAAAAAATGAAGGATGATGTAGTTTTTTTAAATCTTTCGCGTGGCCACGTTGTTGACCTAAATGCTCTGATAAAAAATATAAAATCAGGAAAAATAAAAGGTGCTGCAATAGATGTATTCCCTGATGAGCCCGATAGCAATACTGAACCTTTTTTATCGGAATTGAGAGGGCTAGCAAATGTAATTTTAACACCGCATATTGGCGGAAGTACAGAAGAAGCTCAGGCAGATATTGGTAATTATGTTACACAAAAAACAATACATTATATTAATACAGGTACAACTTATGGAAGTGTAAACTTACCTGAAATACAATTACCAGAATTGCAAAATGCTCACCGCATTATGCATATTCATGAAAATGTAAAAGGGATATTGGCTCAGATTAATACCATTTTATCAGAATTTGACAATAACATTCTTGGACAATATTT
>CANCPZ010000076.1 GCA_947380175.1 Bacteroidota bacterium
TTAATTTTGGATTAAAGGAATATAAAAAAAACACAACAATCAAAACATACAACACACACGTTTCAAATACCGAAACAGATATACCTTGTAACAAAGAATATGGCCATTTTTCTATCAACTTTACAGATGAATTTAATAACCATACCGACCAACCAAAACAAATAGATAAATATTTTACCACAAATGAAATTTTTGCGAAAGCAAAAACAGAAAGGCCTATATAAATAATTACTGTTGAAACAGGAATTACAATAAAATTGGATAACAAAAAGTAATTAGGAAACTGATGAAAATAATGTAACCCTATTGGAAATGTAGCTATTTGAGCAGCAATCGAAACAGAGGTTATAGTCCAAAGTTGTTCTAATAACCATCCACTTGGATTAAACCAATTGTGAATTTTAGGTTGAATATAAACAATACCAATCACAGCAAGATAGGAAAGTTGAAATCCAACATCCATAATTAAATATGGATTAAAAAGAAATAAGAAAAAAGCTGATGCTGCCAATGTATTGTAAATATTTGTGTTTCTATTAAATGCTTTTGAAATAATTACAAAACTAAACATAGCAGCCGATCGTAATACCGATGGTGATGAACCAGTGAGTAAAGCATAAAACCATAACAATAAAAGTAAAATGATAGCTTTAATAATGTTACCATGTTTTATTTTATCTAAAAAAAATAGTAACCAATTAAAAACAATATATACGATAGCAACATGTAAACCCGAAACAGATAAAACATGTAAAGCACCGGTGCTCGAATAAGCCGAAATTATATCGGCATCCAACTTGTCTACATAACCCAATAACAAGGCAGAACCTACAGCATATTCATCACCTTGAAGATGATTGGCTTTAAAAACATCTAATAATTTATTCCGCAAATTAATAGAAAACCTCATAATAGAATTTCCTGTGTTTATCCCTGTATTAAACCAATTATTTTCATCAACGTACGTTTGTTGAAATACATTATGGAATGCTAAGAAACGTTTGTAGTTAAATTCTCCCGGATTTTGTGGCGCCGGAACATCAATAAAAAGAGCTTTAAGTATTACTTCATCGCCATATTTTAATTTCATTGACAATGAATCTTTCTTCAGGTAAACCATTGCTTTCCCATTAGAATCAATCCATCTATCGCCTTGCTTTACCGATAAGATTTTCATCACCACTTTTAATGATTTTTCTTTTTCAAGGTAAGGCTCAGTCAATTTTGCCAATACAAAAGAGGAACTATCTGTTAATTTAGAAAAGTGAGTATTTGAAAAACTTTCTGTTTTTGAAATTGTTAACTGATACGCTAATAAAAAAAGGGTACTATTTACAAGGATTCCAAACCAGGAAGATTTCCTAAACGAAATATTTAATTTTGGAATTAAAACAATTAATGATATACTTACAACTAAACTAATTGAAAAAAAACTAACGAACAAGGATTGAAAAGGAAAATACACTGCAAGAAGAATCCCTACAAGAAAAGGAAATAAGAAACGAACGAAAGGGGCTTGATTCCAAATTTTCATTAAGGAAATTAGATTAAAATATGATTACTACCTCCAGTGGTATTTAAAATTTTCGTATTTCCCTTTTATAGCCATCACTAATTCAAACTGTGTTGCACGTTGAATAAAATCATCACTTAAATTTAAATATTTTATAAAGGCATCAAAATCCGAATCATTCAAATCAATAACATCGTGTTTAATGTATAAATGGAATAAATCTTTCAATATATCACGTTTCATATCTTCATCTTCCCATTCAGCAACCTTTTGACGAGCTCTTCCGAACTTACTAAACCGCTCGTACAAATAAGTAATTGGGCTTGAAATAGCATCTAAACCATCAACAGAATATGTTTTTTTTACACCTAACTTATTAATGTCTCTTTGAATATCGCTCAGATTTCGGGGAGCAAATACACTTACTTCATTTAATGTGAATTGTAATTTTTGCAGAGGGATTTCAATAAAATATTGTTTTTTATCAGTTGAATCTTTCAAACAAATTTTTTTCATCGAAAATCCTACTGCTGAAAAAATCAGAGTATCGGTTTTATAGATAGATAAAGTAAATTTCCCTTCCGAATCTGCAAAAGTGCCTAAGTTATTACGCTTATTAATAATCATTAATTTTGGCAAAGGAAATGTAGCATTCTCCTTATCATAAGCCCTGCCTGACAAAGCAACAAGTGATTGTGAATACGCCGTATTTTGTATAAGCAATACTACAAAAGCAAAAAGCAAACTTATTTTCCCTCTTAACATTTAAACTATGTATTTAAAACCCTCTTTTTTATTATGCTAAATACCTTACAAAGGTAAAATTACTAAAAAGAACCTACGATTAAAAAATGTTATTTAACAATACGGATGCTATTATGGATAAAATATTTAAAGCATACAAAGAAATTATTTTTGACAAGTCTAAAATAAATGTATATTTAAACTAAAATTTAATTAGCATGCATTCATTTACAGAAGAAAATTATTTAAAGAGTATATACAAGCTTATTGAACAAGAAGGTAAAACGATTTCGACCAACGCCATTGCCGAAAAAATGAATACAAAAGCCGCCTCAGTAAGTGATATGCTTAAAAAGCTATATGATAAAAAATTAATTAATTATCAAAAATATCAAGGTGTAACACTTACACCTAAAGGCGAAAAAGTGGCACTTACTATTATTCGTAAACACCGTTTATGGGAAATGTTTTTAGTAGAAAAATTAGACTTTAAATGGGACGAAGTGCATGATATTGCTGAACAACTGGAACATATAAACTCAGAAAAACTAATTGCGCAAATTGATAAATTTTTAAACTATCCTAAAGTAGATCCTCATGGAGATCCAATACCAGATTCCAATGGGAAAATACTAATTACAAAATCAAAATCAGTTGCAAGTTTCAAAAAAAATGATGTTTTAATTATGACTGGCGTGGTTGACCATACTCCTCGATTCCTCCAGTATTTAGATACCCTTAAATTATCATTAGGTAATGAAATAAAAATAAAAAACATTGAAGAATTTGATAAGTCATTACAGATATCCATAAATAAAGGTGCGCAGATATTTATAAGTAATGATGTAGCAAAAAATATTTTAGCAATCATTAAATGAAAAAAGATAAATCGTTACATGAAGTTCATTCAAGCATTGACACTTCAAACAAATCGAACTTTTGGAAAAAACTATTTGCATTTATGGGGCCCGCATATTTAGTTAGTGTTGGGTACATGGATCCAGGTAACTGGGCAACAGATATTGCAGGGGGCAGTCAGTTTGGTTACGCTTTAATTTGGGTTTTAGTAATGAGTAACCTTATGGCTTTACTACTACAAAGTTTAAGTGCAAAATTAGGGTTAGTCAGAGGATTGGATCTAGCACAAGCGTCCCGCTTTACCTATCATCCTATCGTAAATTTTTTAAACTGGATTTTAGCAGAATTAGCAATTGCAGCATGCGATTTAGCCGAAGTAATTGGTATGGCAATTGGGTTACAACTATTATTTCATCTACCATTATTAACTGGAGTTTCAATAAGTGTAATTGACACGATACTATTACTAATTCTACAACGACATGGGATACGGAAAATGGAAGCCTTTATCTTAGTTCTTATATCAACTATTGGATTAGCTTTTATTGCAGAATTAATTTTCGCTAAACCTGATGGTGTAGCATTATTAAATGGATTTATCCCTTCTATGCCAAATAATACAGCACTATACATAGCCATTGGTATAATAGGCGCAACAGTAATGCCTCACAATTTATATTTACATTCGTCATTAGTTCAAACCAGAAAAATAGATCGAACGCCAAAAGGAATTAAAGAAGCTATTAAATTTAATTTTATCGATACATTCATTGCACTTAATTTAGCATTGTTTGTAAATGCTGCAATATTAATACTTGCAGCCGCAGCATTTTTTTCTACAGGTCATAATGAGGTTCATGAAATACAAGATGCGTATAATTTATTGAATGACGTATTAGGTAATAGCCTCGCTCCTACACTATTTGCAATTGCATTAATTGCTGCAGGCCAAAGTTCAACATTAACAGGAACATTATCAGGTCAAATTGTAATGGAAGGTTATTTAAATATTCGAATCCAACCTTGGTTAAGACGACTCATTACAAGACTTATTGCTATCGTTCCAGCTTTTTTGGTAATTTATTTTATGGGAGAAGGAGCTACAGGAAAATTGCTTATTTTAAGTCAAGTGATATTAAGTTTACAATTGGGCTTTGCCGTAATTCCTCTTATCCATTTAACAAGCGATAAAAGTAAAATGGGAGAATTTGTAAATAAACTATGGGTAAAAATTTGCGCATGGTTAATTGCTACTGTTATTATTATTTTAAATGCTACACTTGTTGTTAATACTGTTATCGATTGGATTACAAATTCAAAAAACCCAACTGTATATTATTTTACTGTTGTTCCCATAGTAGTGATAGCCGCGCTATTACTTATTTACATTACAGTTCAACCAATTTTAAAACAAGTTAAACGAAAAGAAAAAACAGTACCCGATGGTTTTCCTGAAGATTTAGAAATAATTGAAGCTAAAAAATATAGCCACATAGCAATTACGGTTGATTTTAGTTCAAGCGATAGTAAAGCCATTTCAAATGCTTTTGCTCAAGGCGGGAAAAGTGCCGAATATCTTTTAATTCATATTGTTGAAACAGCTGGTGCGCGTATGATGGGACAAGAAATTGATGACCTTGAAACTATTTCAGACAAAATAAATTTAGAAAAATATAAAACTGAATTAGAATCTAAAGGGTTTACTATTATTACAAAACTAGGGTTTGGTAATCCCAAAAAGAGCATTCCGGAAATTGTAAATAATTGCAATTGCGACTTACTTGTTATGGGAGCACATGGACATAGAGCATTAAAAGATATTTTATTAGGAACAACATTGGATGCTGTACGACATAATGTCAAAGTACCTGTATTGATTGTAAAATAGTTTTTTTTCTTGTTTATTAGTTTGTACTATTTAGATTTTAGAATTTCTTAAATACTATCTTTGCAGTCCTTATGGCCTTGGAAAACAATATAAATATTAAAAATCGGCAGGCATCTTTTGAATATGCCTTTATTGATACATATGTTGCTGGAATTAAATTAACCGGCACCGAAATTAAATCAATACGCGAAGGAAAGGCTAACATTAGTGATGCATTTTGTGTGTTTCTTAAAAATGAATTATTTATTCGAAACATGAATGTATCACCTTATTTTAATGGCACTTACAACAATGTACCAGAAAAACGTGACAGAAAATTATTACTAAATAAAAAAGAATTAGATAAACTGCAAGGAAAGTTAAAAGATCAAGGATTAACAATAATTCCGCTTAGATTATTCATCAATGCTAAAGGACTTGCAAAAATGGAAATAGCCTTAGCAAAAGGTAAAAAACTTTTTGATAAACGTGACGATATCAAAAAGCGAGATACAGAAAGAGAAATGAGTAGGAGATTAAAGTAAACTACTTATAAACCTTTACCAATTCAATTAAAGCATTCTGAGTTGCCTTATTAACCTTAACCAAAGGCAATCTAACATTTGCATCACAAATCTGCATCAATTCCAAAACAGCTTTTATACCTGCTGGATTTCCATCAGCAAATATTTGTTCGATAATATCAGTGAGTTTATAATGTAATTTTTGAGCTTCGATTAAATTTCCTTTTAAAATCTGTCGAGTCATTTCTGAATAATCTTTTGGATAAGCATTTGCAATAACAGATATAACTCCATCTGCACCACTTGCAATTAAAGGCAATGTAAGCATATCATCACCCGATATAACCAAAAAGTTTTTAGGCTTATTTTTAATAATTTTCATACATTGCTCAACATTGCCAGAGGCCTCCTTAATAGCAATAATATTCTCAAAATCATTTGCTAATTTTAAGGTAGTTTCCGCAGTAATGTTAGAACTGGTTCTACCTGGTACATTGTATAAAATTATCGGAATAGGTGAAGCCTCCGAAATTGCTTTATAATGCTGATAAATACCACGTTGGTTTGGCTTGTTATAATATGGAGAAACGGAAAGTATAGCATTTACGCCATTAAAATCAGCTGATTTTTTTAAACTAGATAACACTTCTTGGGTGTTATTTCCTCCCAAACCCAAAACAATAGGAACTCGTTTATCTACTTTTTCAATCACATGAGCTACAACTGTTCGTTTTTCTTCGCTCGTTAAAGTAACCGATTCGCCAGTTGTTCCTAAAGCAACAACGTACTCTACGCCTCCTTTAACAATGTAATCTATAAGCTTTCCTAATGCCTTATAATCAACACTATTACTCTTATTAAAAGGTGTTACTATTGCAACACCTGTTCCTTTAAATTGATTGGATTTAATCATATTAAATACATATTAAATACTTTTGTAAAGATAGATTTTAAAATCAAAGTTAAAATATCTATGTATCTTTTATTCAAAAAATAGTTAGTGGTAATGAATTCTTTTTTATAAAAATAAATCAACTTTTAATTTATTAGCAAAATTTCCCTTGCAATTATTTTTTCAATAATGTAACTTTTTTCTAAGTTATTACACTTACTGCTCGAATGGAACTAACCAAACAAAAACAATTTATGAAATTATACGAACCGGTTCATGAACGGTTTGAACGCTATTGCAAAACACGTGTTTATGGCGAGTTTCATTTCAAAGATATTATGCATGATACACTTTTAGTAGCCTATGAAAAATTTGAAAACATAAAATCGAAAGAAGCTTTTCTTCACTTCTTATTCGGCACAGCTGTTCGTATTTTATCGAATCAACGAAAAAAGAATCGGCCTGAATATGTTGAAAATTATACTAATAAACACGAGCACATAAGCGCTTATGTGCCAGAAATAGAAAAACAATTAGAAATTAAAAATTTATATGAACAATTAGGAAAATTAGATCATGTTACGCGCGAATGCATTATCCTCTTTGAAATATCAGGTTTTTCAATCAAAGAAATAATGTTAATTCTAAACTTGGGTGAATCTGCGGTTAAACAACGATTAAGCAGAGGACGAAAACAGTTGATTGAAATTTTGAATTCACTTTAAAAAAAATCACAAAAAGATGAGATCAGAAGAAAAATTAAATGAGTTGTTTAAAACACTTAGAGAAGAAAATGTTACCACAAGCGTTTCTGATGTAAGCTCTTGGATTAATGTCCACAGCACAAGTGCAAATATAAAAACAGTTAAAAAAACAGCAATTACAAAAAAAATAATAATTATGAGCGCCATAATAACAACCGCTTTTATTGGATTCATTATTTTGTTTTCAGGAAAACAAAATACCAAGCCAGATAATATAAAGTCAGCCATAATAAAAGAAAACAGAAATATACTGCACGTTGATTCATCAAATAAAGCAAGTGTTAAATCTAAAAAAAACAAAACAATAATTCCCTATATACAAACTAATAGCATTACCCAAATTAACAATTTAGCCGCGGATGCGTTTAAAAATGAAGTAATTAAAAATGCAAATGATGCACAATTAAATAGTAACATCAATATTAATGAAACAGATCCTCAAACCAAGATAGAAAAAGCCTCAAGATATTGGAGGTCTATTAATGATACGTTAACTTTAGATACAATTTTCAACGGTGTAAAATCTCTCGTTTTTAAAGGGGGCAATGATATATCAGTCCGCGGAAGTAAGCGTTCAAACATTACAATGAATTACCATTATCGATTAAAAACAAAAGGTGTTTACCTAAAGAAAGCAAATTGTGAATTGAGTTATGAACTCATAGATTCGGTCTTAACTATTCATTTGGAAATAAATCACGAAATATTTATAGGCGTTGGGGTGCTCTCTAAAACGAGTAAATTGGAGTTTAATATTCCGGAAAATATTGCAGTATATATAAATACAAGTTATGGCGATGTAGAAGTAAATAATTTAAGTAATAGTAATTACCATATTCAAACCACAAGTGGAAATATTCAGGCGGAAAGAGTAAATGGAAATGTTACTTTGAGGAGTAATTCTGGCGATATTTCTTTAAAAAATTCAGAACTAAATAATTTAAGTAACAACAATTACCATATTCAAACCACAAGTGGAAATATTCAGGCGGAAAGAGTAAATGGAAATATTACTTTGCGAAGTTATTCTGGCGATGTTTCATTAAAAAATGTTCTGGGAAAAATTGATGTAAGTGTATCTAGTGGAGATATAATGGGCAATAATATTAATGTAGTAGACGCATTAAAGATTGCTTGTTCTTCTGGTGATGTTTATTGTATGATAACCAATCCTACTTCCGAACTCATGTTTAATTTATTTACGGCATCTGGAGAACTAAATATCCATAGGCAGAATTTAAATTTTAGAGGTGAAGGCCACTACACTTTTGGGAAAGGCAATGTGAAAATAACAGCAAAATCAAGCTCCGGTAACATTGTTGTCAGATAAAAAAAACAATTAAAAAATAAAAACAGATATAAAATAAAAAAAAGTATTCATCCCTTTATTCTTAAGATTGTAAATTAATAAGATAACTAACTAGTAACTTGAATTAATTAAGACGAGCTATATCAACTATTCCTTAATTCATCAAACATCATAAATATTAAATTAAAAAAAAACTGCCTGTAACTAATTAAAATGTAGTTCGTCTTATTATCAAAAACAAACAAATATGAAAAAAAAAATAATCCTCCTGTTCGCGTTATTCATAAGCGCACATCAACTAGTTGCTCAAACTACTCCATCACAAAAAATGGATGAATTTATAAAGCAAAAAGCAGATGGATTCAATAAATCATATGATAATAGGGATACCAAGTCATTCAATGCATTACTCTCTGAATATCTTGTTATTTATGAAAAATTACCGGCTGATGAAAAAAAGCAACACGCCTATGAACTTAACAATATATACTATAATTTATCTTGTATTTATTCCCTTTTAAACAATAAGACCTTATCTATAACCAATTTCAAAAAAGCAATTGATGCCGGTTATAATGATTATGGACACGTGCAACTTGATACAGACTTAGACAATATCCGAAACGAGAAAGAATTTCTGGAACTGAATAAAAAATTAAAAACCACCGGCGACTATCTTTTTATTCTTAAAAGAGCGGGTAAATACAGCTTAACAGACAATAGACCTGTCCCGACATTCAGTTATCAATCAAACGATAATCCAAACCTTGTGGCATTGCGCAAAGGATTCAATCTCGATAGCATAGCCGGACAAGGTTCAGACGTGTTGCAAATTTTAAACCTGATGCATTGGGTCCACGATTTAGTTCCCCATGATGGAATGAATGGAAATCCGGAGGTAAAAAATGCATTGAGTATGATTAATGTCTGTAAAAAGGACAATCGAGGATTAAATTGCAGGGGCTTAGCTCTTGTTTTGAATGAATGTTATTTATCAATGGGCATTAAATCGCGGATTGTTACCTGTTTGCCCAAAGACAGTCTGAAAATCGACAATGATTGTCATGTTATTAATTCCGTTTATTCCGAATCGCTCAAAAAATGGCTTTGGGTTGATCCGACTTTTGATGCATACGTAATGAATGAAAAAGGAGAACTATTGAGTATTGAAGAAGTTCGTGAGCGCCTGATCAGTAACAAAACCCTCATTCTAAACCCGGATGCCAATTGGAACAATCAGAGTACACAAACAAAAGAGAATTACCTTGAAAATTACATGGCTAAAAACCTCTATATTTTGCAGCGTCCTGCATCAAGCGAGTACAATATGGAAACAAATTCTGAAGGTAAAACCTACAACTACATAGAGCTTCTTCCGCTTGATTATTTTAATCAAGAACCACAAAAAGAGGAGGATAATCGTGAAAAAAGCAATACCCTTTGGATTATATATAAAACCAATAACCCGAATGTGTTCTGGGAAGATTAATCATTATAAATTTGAGTTCATTAATAAATTATTTTTACAAAAAACCAAACTAAATCAACACAATGAAAAACATTAAAATCTCAGTTCTTGCTGCAACAGTACTTTTAGCTTCGTGTGGCCAAAAAGAAGAATTGGCATCGGGTATTACCAAAATGAATATGGATACCTTGGTAAAACCGGGTGACAACTTCGATCGTTTCGTCAATGGAACTTGGTCGAAAAACAATAAAATCCCCGCAGATAAATCTTCGTATGGTGCTTTTGATATGCTGTATGATAAATCGCAAAAAGATGTTAAAGTGATCATTGAAGAAGCATCCAAAGGCAGCTTTTCGGAAGGTTCGGACGAACAAAAAATTGGAGACTACTTCAGTTCGTATACAAATCGAAAAGACCGAGATTCTAAAGGCGTTACTCCTATTCAATCGGAATTAAAAGCCATTGATGCTATCGCAAATTACACCGATTTAGCCACTTATTTTGGTAAAGCCAATAGAACTGGAGTATCAATTCCTTTTTCAGTTTTTGTTACAGAAGATTTTAAAGATCCCCAAAAATATACTTTAATTACTTGGCAAGGTGGTTTAGGACTTTCTGATAGAGAGTACTACCTTCAAAACGATGCTAAAATGTCGGATATTCGTAAGAAATATGTAGCGCATATCGAAAAAATGTGGCAACTAGTTGGATTACCAAATGGTTCTGAAAGTGCGGCTAAAGTTATGGCTTTAGAAACTACTTTGGCAACTAACCATATGAAAAAAGAGGACGCTCGTAACATAGCAGCGCAATACAACAAATATGCAATAACCGATTTAAAATTGTTAATGCCAGATTTTGATTGGACAGCTATGTTAAAAAATGCAGGTGTTGCTAACGAAAAAAATATTGTGATTACTCAAGTAGCTTATACAAAAAGTTTAAACAATATCATCAAAAACACACCTATTGATATTTGGAAAACGTATTTGAAATGGAGTTTGATAAACAACACTGCTGGGTACTTAAATACTGCTTTAGACAAACAGAACTTCGAATTCTACGGAAAGACATTGAACGGAACAGAACAACAAGAAGAAGATTGGAAAAGAGCTGTTAGTGCTGTAAATGGTAGCTTGGGTGAAATTGTTGGTAAAGTATATGTAAAAAAACACTTTACTCCAAAAGCTAAAGAACGTATGACAGATATGGTGAAAAATCTACTTAAAGCATACGCAGCAAGCATCAAAGAATTAGATTGGATGAGTGCCAATACTAAAAAAGAAGCACTTGTCAAAGTAGATAAATTCATGATTAAAATTGGTTACCCAGAAAAATGGAGAGATTACTCTGCATTAAAAGTAGCTAAAAATGATTTTTTTGGAAATGCAACAAGAGCTACCGAATTTGAATACAACCGTATGTTAAACAAATTAGGAAAACCTGTTGATAGGGCTGAATGGGGCATGAATCCACAAACAGTGAATGCTTATTACAACCCTACGTTTAATGAGATTGTTTTTCCAGCGGCAATTCTTCAACCGCCTTTCTTTAATTTAGCTGCAGACGATGCTATAAATTATGGTGGAATTGGTGCCGTAATTGGGCACGAAATCGGGCACGGTTTTGACGACCAAGGAAGTACATTTGATGGCGATGGTGTTATGAGAAATTGGTGGACACCCGAAGATTTAACAGCGTTTCAGGCAAAAACAAAAGCACTAGTTGATCAATACAGTAGCTTCAAAGCATTTCCTGATTTGAACCTAAACGGTAGTTTTACACTTGGCGAAAACATTGGCGATTTAGGCGGATTGAGCATTGCTCTAAAAGCTTACAAAATGTCGTTGAGCGGAAAAGAAGCCTATAAAATGGACGGTTATAGCGGAATTCAAAGAGTGTTCCTTGGTTGGGGACAAGTATGGTTAGTTAAAACTCGTGAAGAAGCTTTGAGAAATCAAGTAGCTTCCGACCCACATTCACCTGCTAAATTTAGAATTAATGGTGTGGTTAGAAACATACCTGAATTCTACGAAGCATTCAACGTAAAACCATCAGATTCTCTTTATTTAGCTCCAGAAAAAAGAGTTAAAATTTGGTAATCAAATAGATATTAATAACCAGATTACCTAATTGATTCTTATTTTAAATCAAACAGGGAATTATTGATGAGAGAATGAATAAATGATTCACAATTAGAAGTTTATTTGCTCCAATAATT
>CANCPZ010000077.1 GCA_947380175.1 Bacteroidota bacterium
GGAATACCTTTTGTTTGCTGGGGAATATTTTTACCAATAGCATAAGGGCGAAAATCGATGACAGGCAAATAATTGTATGTATATATTGGAAATGCTAATGTAGCAAGCACAACAATCACTAATAATGCATTTTCAAAACGTGTTCCAAACAATGGATTGATATGTTGTTTACCAATAAATAAAATGATTATTAAAAACAATAACCATAAATCTTTACTGAACGATTGCCAAGGTGTTAAAGGAATAGCATCACCAAAACAACCACAACTTAATACTTTTTGAAAATATGCCGAGTAAAAAGTAAGAAATGTAAAAAAAACAATCATTAACAAAAGTAACCATAAGGTTAATTTTATTCTTGCTCCTATTAATAAGGTAACACCTAGTACTATTTCGAAAACACAAATGAAAATTGCTAAAGGAAGAGCAATTGGAATAAAAAAATGGGTTCCGAATACTTCAAAATATTCAACAAGCTTATACGAAAAACCAACCGCATCATTGGCTTTAATAAAACCCGAGAAGATGAAAAGCAATCCAACTAAAACACGGGCTATGTTTGTTACTATTTTCATATTATATTTCACTTAGTTTTATTAGAGCAAAAATAGCATAATTAATCATATCGTGAAAGTTAGCATCTACTCCTTCCGATAAAATTGTTTCACCTTTATTATCTTCTATTTGTTTGATACGTAATAGTTTCATCAAAATTAAGTCAGTAAGAGAACTCACTCTCATATCTCTCCATGCTTCACCATAATCATGATTTTTATTCTCCATCAAACTTCTTGCCTCGTTTGAATATTTATCATACAACTTACTTACCTCATCAGTAGGTAAATCCATTCGAGCATCACTTTTAAAATCAAGCTGTATTAAACCAATGATAGAATAATTGATAATGCCAATATATTCTGACCGAACATCTTCGTTAATTTTTTGAGTACCTTTATCCTCAATATTACGTATTCGTTGAGCTTTAATAAAAATCTGATCAGTAATAGAACTTGTTCTTAATATTCGCCAAGCAGTTCCATAATCTTTCATTTTTTTAATAAAAATATCTTTGCAGTTTGCAACAGCTGTGTTGTACTGATTAAAAGTTTTATTCATAACGAAAAAAAAATTTAGAATTAACAGATTCAGAGAACTAAAAAAATAATTTAGTTTCGCTAAAATCAACAAAATCACTAATTTATAATGAGTGCGCAAGATACAATTTTTTCTACAAAATTAAAGTCCATTTTCACCTTGGATTCAAGCCCTATTATTATGGGTATTTTAAATATTACACCTGATTCGTTTTTTGATGGCGGCAACTATTTAACCGAATTGGACTGGTTAATAAAAACCGAACAAATGGTTATTGAAGGTGCAAACATTATTGATATTGGAGCTTATTCTACTCGCCCTGGAGCAAAAAACATAACTGAAGAAGAAGAAACGAAACGATTAATTAAGGCTGTTCAATCGATTAGAAAAAAATTCCCAGACTTACTTATTTCTGCTGATACGTTTAGAGCATCGGTTGCTAAAAAAGCAATTGAAGCTGGGGCAAATATTATCAACGATATTTCGGGTGGCACATTGGATAATAAAATGTTTAAAACAATTGCAAAATTAAATGTGCCTTATGTTTTAATGCATATACATGGCACCCCTAAAACCATGCAAAAAAATCCAACTTACACAAATGTTGTTTCGGATGTTTATACTTTTTTTGAAAAAAAAATAGCCGAATTGAATGATTTAGGGGTTTCAAAGATTATTATAGATCCAGGGTTTGGCTTTGGTAAAACGTTGGAACACAATTACCAGTTATTAAACAACTTAAAGAAATTTCATTCGTTTAACTTACCATTATTGGTAGGCTTTTCAAGAAAATCAATGATTAACAAATTGCTAAATACAAAGCCTGAAAATGCTTTAAACGGAACCACTGTATTGAATACAATTGGTATTAATATGGGAGCCAAAATAATTCGTGTTCACGATATTAAAGAAGCTAAAGAAGTTTTGCTGATTACAGAATATTTGAAGAAAAAATAAAATTTTATAGCGTAGTACTTTTTTTATTAATAATTGACAAAATATCATCAATATGATAACTACTCATATTGCTTTTATTGGACAAAATAATAATAGTTGTCTGATCACTTGGTCTACGAAAAAAAGTTGAATTGTAACCATGCCACCAACCATTATGGTAAACCACTTTATCTTCTTTTTTACCATCATCTATCAAGCGCCAGCCAAATCCATAATTACGAGCCCCTTTATGTTCATTACTATACCCTTTAAAAGCTTCTTCGATTGTACCTTTTCTCAATATTTTTTCGGTGTACAAAGCTTGATCCCACTTAAATAAATCTTCAACTGTTGAGTAAATACCTTTATCACCGATTACATCATCTGCAAATATTTCTTTTTCAATCTGCCCTGAAGCTAAATGCCCTATTGTTAAATCAGTATGTAAAGTATCGTATTTTAAATTATGTACCCAGGTATTTTTCATTCCTAAAGGTTGAAAAAATTGCTGATCCATAAAATCTGCAAAATTACTATTTGATACTTTTTCCACAATCGAAGCGAGAATGGCGTAATTGGTATTACAATATTCGAATTTACGATTTGGAGGCGCATAAACATGCGGCTTAAGGGTTTCAATAATTTGCATCAACACATTGTTATCAAACTTTTTACCATTGTAACAATTAGATGCATCGCACAAAGGTTCTGCGAAATATAAATAATTATTTAATCCCGAACGATGTGTAAGCAAAAGCTTTATCGTAATATTTGAATATGGAAATTGCGGGAAAAACTTCTGAACATTATCGTCAAGACTTATCTTACCTTGATCTTTAAGTAAAAGAATTGCCGCTGCAGTTAATGTTTTGGACGTTGATGAAAGTTGGAAAGCTGAATTTAATTTTAAAGGGTCATTGGTTTTAATATTTGAAAAGCCGGCCACTTTTTTAAAGATAATCTGCCCACGTTGAGCAATTAAAACACAACCATTAAAACCTAACTTTTTTACTTTATTATTAAAAAGTACTTCTAATTGCTTTGCTTTATCAGCAGCATGTATACTCGTTAAAATTTTATTGATGCTATCGATGTTTACATTAGTTATTCCTGTTGAAGCAGAAAAAAGTTGTTTAGAAGCATCCGTGCGATTAATGCAGGAAACTAAAAAAAGAACAAGAACAATGCTTAACAGTTTAACTAACAAGTATCTTTTTTTGATATTGACCATACAAAATTCATTTTACTATCGGTTTCCCTCAATCGCTATCTGAACAAGCAATTCACGACCATTCACTTCCTTACCATTTAACGCTTCAATAGCATTGTGTGCTTCTGTTTTTTTTGCCATATCAACAAAAGCAAACCCTTTTGATTCCCAAGTAATTTTATCATACACCACTTTTGTAGATAATACTTCTCCAAAAGGAGTAAATAACCCTTCTAATTGCAACTCATTGATATCTTTATCGAGATTTTTTACAAATATTTTCATAGGTTAATTTTATTGTTTAGCAACTAAAACGTTAGTTACAAACATAAAAATTCGAATCAATTAATTTTGTTAAGAGTTTAGTTATTTATCAACAGTGTTATTTCATATAAAAACTAACTATTTTTTTTTAATCGACTCACAATTGATGCAATTGACATTGTTAGCAAAAAAAACAAGATAAGTTTTATTGCATCCGGAGTAATTGACCTAACGCCCCCCCCTCTTAAAAATAACTCATAAAAACTATTTAATGACCAGTTTAGTGGTGAAAAAGCACTGATATTCCTCATAATCTCGGGCATTACATACGTTGGTACCCAAACACCGCCAATGGCTGACAATAATAAAACTGTTAAAGATCCCAGAATTGCTCCTTGCTGTTCGGTTGTTGAAATTGCGCCCATCATAACACCAAAACCTGTGGCAGCAAAAGCTGTTGTAATAGTGATAATAATTATTCCTAAATAACTTTGGCCTATAACCAAAGTTGGTAAACCTAGCATAGGTAAAAAAACTAAACCAACCGACAACATCAATACAAATTGTATTAAGCAAACAATTACATAAACAATTATTTTACCATTTATCAACAATAAAAAGGAGCTTGGCATTGTATGAAGTCGAAAGGTACTTCCTTCATTTTTTTCTTTAACCATACTACCTGCTAATGGTAATACTATAAAAAACATAGCAAAAATTGTCCATGCTGGAACGTTGTGCTGCACCGCATTAGGTATAACTTCACCAATTACTTTTGAGGCATACACTTCCTTGTATTTAATTATTTGGGTTTGATTAAAAGCAGACGGTGTGGATTTTTTATTAGGTATAAACTCCGATATCTGGTCCGAAAAGGTTTTGAACATTATTTTGGTTTTAATAACCGAAATAAATTCACGTAAACTGCTTGTAACTGCCGTTAAAAAAGATTTTTTTGTAACAGGGTCGATAAAAATAGTAACTTCAACAGAATCTGTAGATTTAATGTTATTGACATTTTCAGACACAGCATCAGAATTAAGTATTTGATCTACCAGCGATGCAACATTGCGACGGATAGCATTTGTTGCATCTTTAGGAACGATGATACCCACCAAAAATTTACCAGATGCTACAGCTTGTTTTGCTGTTTCTAGGGTTGCAGGTTTCCCATTTATAGAATCATGAAAGGAGCATAATTCAGAATTATGAAGTCCATTCGCAACCAAAACACCTAAAGAGTCTCTATCATTATCAACAAAAATAATGGGGATGCCTTTTTCGTTAATATTTTTGAATGCCGAATCTTGAATTAAGGTCATTACAAAAATTAAAATCATTGGCATAATAAATAAAATGGCAAGTCCTGCCCTATCGCGAAATAGAACTAACATTTCTTTTTTTACTGCTGCTAATAATTTTATAAGCATTTATTGCATTCTATTTAATCAATTAAAAACCATCCCAATTTACAAAGAAAAAACGCAAAGATTAAAATTAATCACCTTGCGTTTTATTAATAAATTCAATTAGTACAGAATTAACTATTTACAGGAACATTAACTAAAAATAATTCCTTTAACTTACTGATTACATAATCAACTTCTGTTTTTGTACTGTATTTACTAAACGAAAAACGAACGGCAGGGCGTGTTACATCTAACCCTATACCTCGCAACACATGCGAACCAACATCGCTACCGGACGTACAGGCACTACCACCCGATGCAGCAATACCTGCTATATCCAAATTAAACAATAACATCTCTGCATTTTCAGTATGCGGGAAACGTACATTTAAAACGGTGTACAAACAATTTATTTGACATGCCCCATTAAATTCAATTGAAGGAATGTTAACTTTTAATTGTTCTACCATATAATCCTTCACTTCTGTAATATGTTTTTTATGTTCGTCTAAATCTCTATAGGCAATTTCCATCGCTTTAGCTAAACCAATGATTCCATATAAATTTTCGGTACCTCCACGCATGTTTCGCTCCTGAGAACCACCGTATATGAAAGGGTTTATTTTAATTGCTCCATTTACATACAAAAAACCTACCCCTTTAGGACCATGAAATTTATGCGCTGCGCAGGTTACAAAATGGACTTTTATTTTTTGTAGATCCATAAAATAATGTCCCATAGTTTGAACTGTATCCGAATGAAAAATTGCATCGTATTTAGCACAAATTTCACCAGTTTCGGCTAATGGCAATAAATTACCTATTTCGTTATTTGCATGCATTAAAGAAACAAATGTGCGGCCGTTTTCTTTAAGTAATTGTTCAAGATGATTTAAATCTACACTACCTTCGATAGAAAGATTTACAAAACTGAGTTTAATCAAACCTTCTTCTTCCAATTTTTCCAATGTATGCAAAACTGCATGATGCTCAATTTTAGAAGTAATGGCATGTTTTAATCCCATATCGTGTATGCTGCAACGAATAGCCATATTGTCGGCTTCGGTACCACCAGAAGTGAAAAATATTTCGGAAGGTGAAACATTTAATGATTTTGCAACTAATTTACGAGCACCTTCAATTGCTGCACGAGTTTTACGCCCAAATGAATGAATGGATGATGGATTACCAAAATGTTCGGTCATAAAAGGAATCATCTCATCTAAAACCTCTTTATCTAAAGCTGTTGTAGCTGCGTTATCAAAATATACTTTCATAATTTTAGTTATTCAATAGCAATTTGTTGCACTTTGATGAATTCACGAATATCAGCCATGATTTTTTTGGCAAGATTATCGGCAGTAGTTTCGCTTTCGCTTTCGCAATAGATACGTACAATAGGCTCGGTATTTGATTTGCGTAAATGAACCCACTCTTTATCAAACTCTATTTTAACACCATCCACATTATTGATTGGTTGTTTTTTATATTTTATCTGAATGCCCTCTAAAATTTTATCTACATCCATTTCAGGTGTTAACTCAATTTTATTTTTGGAAATATGGTAATCAGGGTAAGAAGAACGAAGCATAGAGCATGTTTTACCATATTTAGCAAGATGTGATAAAAACAAGGCAATACCAACCAATGCATCACGTCCATAATGTAATTCAGGTAAAATAATACCACCGTTACCCTCTCCACCAATTATTGCTTTGGTCTCCTTCATCATCTTCACAACATTTACCTCGCCAACTGCCGATGCAAAATGTTTACCGCCATGTTTTTCGGTAACATCACGCAATGCACGTGTTGAAGATAAGTTAGAAACAGTGTTACATTTTTTTTCCGCTGCTTTTTCTGCCGGGGTACGTTTATTCAATACATATTCAGAAACTGAAACCAACGTATATTCTTCCCCAAACATTTCTCCATCTTCGCAAATAAGAGCTAAACGGTCAACGTCGGGATCAACAACAATACCCAAATGAGCATTTTCTTTTTTTACCAACTTAGCTATTTCGCGGAGGTTTTCTGGTAATGGTTCAGGATTGTGAGGAAATTCGCCTGTTGGATCGCAATACAACTTAATTACATTTTCAACCCCCAATGCTTCTAATAATTGCGGTACAACAATACCACCTGTTGAGTTAACACAATCAATAACCACTTTAAATTTAGCTGCTTTAATAGCAGGAACATCGACCAATGACAATGCTAATATTTTATCAATATGCTTTTTAAAATAGGTATCATTTTTTGTTATTTTACCCAAAGAGTTAACATCAGCAAAAACATACGATTCGTCTTCAACCATCTTTAGCACTTCCGATCCATCTTTCTCGCTTATAAATTCGCCTTTTTCGTTTAATAATTTCAAGGCATTCCATTGTTTCGGATTGTGGCTAGCAGTTAAAATAATTCCACCATGGGCTTTTTCTTCAGTAACAGCTATTTCAACAGTAGGTGTGGTAGACAAACCAACATCTACAACATCGACACCCATACCTTGTAAACTTCCCAAAACTAGGTTATTTACCATTTCGCCCGAAATACGAGCATCACGACCAACAACTATTTTAATTCGTTTGTTTTTGGGTAAGGTTTTTCCGCCAGAAACTTGCTCAATAATCCAAGCTGCATAAGCCGATGCAAATTTTACTATATCCAAAGGACTAAATCCATCACCCGGCTTACCACCGATAGTACCTCTTATTCCTGAAATTGACTTAATTAACGTCATACGTACCTCTATCTAATAAATCTTTCTGAAAATTTTAACGAAACAAATATAGCTTTTTATAGGAATATTTTAATCTATTAATTCTCAACAATGTAGCTTATATGTTAAAAACTATGATTTAAATTCCTCAAAATTTACTACTTTTACTTAAATTTTAAATGTATCGTTAGCACAATTTTTGCTATACAAATTTAAACCGATTGAGCAATGGAGAATGAAGATTATGGTGAAAACAAAGATAAAAGTGCTCATCACACATTAATACTTGTCGACCGATTTGAAGCAATGATGTTGAAAGGCGAACATTATTTTTTTGATGCCGAGGAGTTTGAAGATATTATAGAATATTATATCGAAAAAAATAATTCAAAAAAATCTTTGCAAGCCATAGATTACGCAGTTAATCAATACCCTTTTTCTACAATATTTTTATTGCGTAAAGCACAAATTTTTGCTGCAACAAACCAAAGCCAAAAAGCATTGGAAACATTGTCTTTTATTGAAAGCATGGAACCTTCAAACGCTGAGTTATACATGACCAAAGGCTCCATTTATAGTCAAATGGGGTTAACTGACCAAGCAATTGAAAATTACAAAAAGGCTGCCGATAATACCGAAGAAATTGATGAGGTTTTTTTAGCTATGGCTTTTGAATACGAGAACACAGGAAAATTCGACGATGCAATTTTTTATCTAAAAAAAGCAATAGCCGAAAATCCTGAAAACGAACCTGCACTTTATGAGTTGGCTTTTTGTTATGAGTTAAATGGCCAATCCGAAGAGAGTGTAAAATACTATACAGGGTTTTTAGATAAATATCCTTACACAACTACAGCATGGTTTAATTTAGGTGTAGCCTATAATCGCTTGGGGTTATTCGAAAAAGCGATTGACGCTTACGATTATGCAATCGCTATTAAAGATGATTTTGCTTCGGCCTATTTTAACAAAGCCAATTCAATGGCTAACCTCAATCAATTATCTGAAGCTATTGCTGTTTATAAAGAAACACTAAAATTTGAAGAACCCGACGCAACAACTTATTATTACATTGGCGAGTGTTACGAAAAAAAGGATGATTTTGATCATGCTCTTGTATATTACAACAAAGCTGTTGCATTAAATCCTAAATTTGCTGATGCCTATTTAGGAATTGGTATTGTGTTAGATAGTCAGGAACGAACAAGTGAGGGAATACATTACGTTAAAAAAGCTTTAGAATTTGAAAAAGAAAATGCGGAGTATTGGTATATTTATGGAGAGCTTCAGCAAAAAATGCAGTTTTATGAAGATGCAGAAGAATCGTTTAAAAAAGTAATTGAACTAGATCCCGAAAATGCAGAAATTTGGCTTGATTATGCAAACCTTTTATTTGAACAGGAAAACAAAAACGGTTCTTTAGAAATATTAGCTGAAGGTATTAAAAATCACCCTCAAAATGCCGAATTACAATACCGAATTTCGGCTTGTTTAATGAGTATTGGACAAAAACAAGAGGCCATGAGTTTTTTACAAAAAGCCTTAAAACTTAATTACGACCTACACAACGAGTTGTTCGAATATTTACCTCAATTAAAGGAAAATACAAGTATTACAGATTTAATTGAATCGTACAAAAAATAGGAATTTTTAATAGTACAAATAATTGAATTATGAATTTTACATTACCCTACATCCCCGAACGACCTTCAAAACCTCGTAATAATGGTGTTACCATGATGATGGATAAAGGATTAAGTATCCGTCAGGCTGAAGACTTTTTATCTGCAAGCGGGCACTTAACCGATATTATAAAACTTGGATTTGGTACTTCATTTGTTACCCCTAATTTGGAACAAAAAATAAAGCTTTACAAGGAAGCTGGTATGAAAGTTTATTTAGGAGGTACACTTTTTGAAGCGTTTGTTGTTCGTGGTATGTTTAATGATTACATTAAACTTCTAAATAAATTTAAGCTTGATTGCGCCGAAGTTTCTGATGGTTCGATTGTAATGCCCCATGATAAAAAATGTGAATACATTAACACTCTTTCTAAAAACTTTACTGTTTTATCGGAGGTTGGTTCTAAAGAGGCAGGAATCATTATCCACCCATCTAAATGGATATCAATGATGAATGCAGAATTAAAAGCAGGGTCATGGAAAGTAATTGCCGAAGCTCGCGAAAGTGGCAATGTAGGTATTTACAGAGCTAATGGTAGTGCGCATACATTACTTATTAATAAAATTTTGTCTAAAGTAAAGAAGGACGATATCCTTTGGGAAGCGCCTCAAAAAGCACAACAAGTATGGTTCTTAAAACTTTTAGGTGCAAATGTTAATTTGGGTAACATCTCTTACGATGATGTTATTCCTTTAGAAACATTGCGTTTAGGGCTTCGTGGCGACACCTTTTTTAGTTACTTGCCTGCCGACTTTAAAAAAAACCAAGAACTAGAAGCCTAATTTAACTCCATTAAACAATGAAAGAAATAACAGCATTAGAATTTAAAAAGCTGAAAGATACAAATAGTGACTTTCAATTAATTGACGTTCGTGAAGAACATGAATTAGAGATTTGTGAAATTGGTGGAATACATATTCCAATGGGCGAGGTAATGGATAATTTAGATAAAATTTCTAAAACAAAACAAGTTGTTATTCATTGTCGCAGTGGTGCACGGTCTGGCGCTATTTGCCAAGCGTTAGAAGCGCAAGGTTATACTAATGTTTATAATTTAAAAGGTGGCATTATCGCTTACGCGGATGATGTGGATGATACAATTACAAAATATTAATTTCAAAACTAAATTTCTAAAGTACATTTTTTAGAATTATAAATTTCCCTAATGATAGAGCTTTTTAAACATTTGTTGCCGCCCGATTTCGATTGGCTTTTTTTACATTATAGTAATATCATTTATATCATTTTATTTCTTGTTATTTTTATTGAAACAGGCTTAGTGATAATGCCTTTTTTGCCAGGCGATTCATTACTTTTTTTAGCAGGTTTGTTTGCCCGAAAAGGCAATTTAGACATAGCTTTTTTACTTATACTTCTTTTTATAGCAGCCGTTTTAGGTGATAATACCAATTACTGGATAGGTAGAAAAGTTGGACTAAAAATATTTGGATTAAAAATAAAGAACAAATATTTAGTCAAAAAAGAATATCTTGATAAAACACATATTTTTTTCGAAAAGCACGGTACAAAAGCAATTATACTTGCCCGCTTTGTTCCATTTGTTCGCACATTTGCACCCTTTGCAGCTGGTGTTGGTAAAATGGATTATCGTAAATTTTTCTTGTTTGATTTACTAGGTGGAGCCTTGTGGATATCAATATTAACAACCGCTGGGTATTTACTTGGAGAAATTGAATTTATAAAAAAGCATGTTGATCTTGTTTGTATTGCTATAGTTCTAATTTCGATATTGCCAATCATATTTGAGTTTATTAAAACAAAAATAAATAAACGTAAAAATGATTAAGCAATTTGGATTAATCGGTAATCCATTAACACACTCATTTTCTAAGAAATATTTTACAGATAAATTTGAAAAAGAAAATATTTTTAATTGTATCTACGATTTATATCCTCTCGAACATATTAATCAGTTGCCTGAATTAATAGCTAATACCCCAAATCTTTGTGGTTTAAATGTTACAATACCTTATAAAGAAAGTGTTATTCCTTTTTTGAATGATTTGGATGAAACAGCAAAAGTTGTAGCTGCTGTAAATTGTATTAAAATAGTATCAAGTACAAACAATCAATTTCCCATTTTAAAAGGTTACAATACCGATGTTATCGGTTTTAAACAATCAATTAAGCCTTTTTTAGAAACCCAACACGAACGTGCATTGATATTGGGCACTGGTGGTGCAGCTAAAGCAGTGGCTTATGTATTAAAGGATATTGGTATCGACTACTATTTTGTAAAACGTTCAAATAGTTTGGTAAGTAAAACCGAACAACAATTAAACAATGTTTTTACTTACCAAGAACTTAGCGAATATATTATCAATTCTTTTAAGTTGATTATAAATACAACACCGGTTGGTATGTATCCTAATATTGGTAATTCACCCGAAATACCATATCAATTTATTTCTACTTCTCACCTTTTGTACGACTTAGTTTATAATCCTATTGAAACCGAATTTTTAAAAAAGGCGAAACACCAAGGAGCGTCTGCTGTAAATGGCTTATCGATGTTACATCAGCAAGCCGAAGCGGCTTGGCGAATCTGGAATTCTTAAACATTTTTAAAAAAATTAAGTTATATAAAATATCGGTTATACGTTTCCGTTAATAAATTTATACCTTTGAAAATATGAAAAAAGTTGTCTTTTTATTCACTATTTTATTTTCAATATGCGCCTTTGCTCAAGAAAAAACTTCTGACAACAAGGTGTTTGATTCGTACCGAGATTCACTGCGTTCAATCTGTAAAAAACTATATTCTTCTAAAAACAATTCCGAAAAACAAAAACACAATCAGACTTTACTTAAAA
>CANCPZ010000078.1 GCA_947380175.1 Bacteroidota bacterium
CATATTCTTTAGGAAGTATGGCCATAATATTATCGATATTACTCCAAATACCAATAAATAGTAATAAACCAATTACTAATTGAGAGTTACATGATTTTTTGTAAAGACTATCAATTTCGGCAATGTCATCTTTTTTAAATGCTTCAGATACTATCCCCATTGCTATACGATACAAGGAACGAACCGGAATACTTATAATTGTTCCAAAATAAAAAGCAACACGATAAATACCGGTTAGATTTAAACCTAATTTTTGATTTACCATAATGATATCAATATTAGAAATTAAAATGCCCGTACCTCCAGCTATTAGTGAGAACATACTAATTTTTATCATTTCCATTCGCAACTCTTTACTCACAAAACCTCTTACTGGTTTGATGTGCCATTCGTCTAATTTAATAATGTAAAACATTAATATTAAGGTAGGAATACAAGTAGAGGCAACAAATAAAAAAACAAACACATCAAAACTTATAAGCTTGGCAGCATATAGTAATAAGGATATTAAAATTAAAATCCGTTGAACAAAATCTTTAGATGAAGAGCCTATTACCGAGCTATAACATGCTCTTAAATAATAATCAAATAAATTAAAAAACAAGGTAAACAAAGTTAGCGGCATCAAATAAAACAGGTAATCAACAAATAATTTTGATTTGCCTTGATTACTTGCAATTACTTGATTTTTAAAAAAATAAAACACAATATAACAAGCTAAAAAACCTATTAGCGTAATAATTATTCCATAAAACAAATAGCCATGATGCCCTTTTTCTTTGTTTCTGAAATAAGGAAAGTAGCGCACTGTAACTCCATTAAAACCAAGTGCTGCAAATTGAGAAAAGAGTGCCGAAATAGAAACTAAAACACCTGTTAAGCCATTTTCGTCTGTTTTTAAAATATATGCAGATAATATAAAAGTTACAAAACCAATTGCAATACCCATATAGGAATAAATTGCATTTTTTGTAGCTTGTTTTTCAATAATTCCCAAGTAAATTATAGTATTTAGAGTGAAATAATATGTGTCAAAAATAAAGAATTTTAATGAATCAAAATTGAGTGAAGTATATTATTAATAAATTCATATTTTTGATGTCGGCTTTAGCAATTGTAATTAATGAAACGATAAAGCTTTTTCAATTATTTTATGAATACAAACAAAACAATTACAATTGATATTGACGGGGTTTTAAATAACTACCCATTTTGTTGGCTTGATTATATTGAACTTCACGAACAAAAAAAATTTGGTACCATTGATGAAGCAAAACTACAATTAGGTACTGAACTATACTCGCAAATAAAAGAGCAATATCGCACATCAGGCTTTAAAAGTGGAATTGCCATAAACCCTATGGCACCTGCTTTTACAAAGCTTTTAAAAGAGAAAGGATATACCGTAATTATTGCCACCTCTCGCCCATTTCATTCATATCCTAATTTAGAAAAATTAACGTTTGATTGGTTAAAGTCGAACAACATAACTTTTGATGCTCTTGAAAAAAAATCAGATCATCTGTTACTTAAATATCCGTCTATAAAGCTTCATATTGATGATGAATTAGATCATGCTCGTTTTTTTTTAGAAAAAGAAATTAATGTATTTATTATTCCACGCGCAGACATTGACTACAAAGGATTTGAAAAATACAAGACCTTAAAATTTATAAACGAATTAAATGAAATTCTAAACTATATTGATTAAGATGAATATCATTTACCAATCCGATTATAAAATCAAAAGTCCATTTTTTAGTGTTTGTATCGAAACTCACAACAGAGGTAAAACTATATTCAGAGCTTTAGAATCACTATTAAATCAAGGCATTACCGACTTTGAATGTATTGTAGTTGATGATTGTAGTACCGATGAAACCATTGCTGAAATAAAAAAATTCATCGCATCTAATATCTTTTTAAAAGCGCCTTTTGCTTTAAACGTTTTTCAAAACCAAACACATTTAGGTGGCGTAAAAAATTGGAATACTCCATTAAATCATGCCAATGGAAAATACATTGCTGTATTAGAAGGAGATGATTTTTTTCAATTAAATCATTTACAAAAAACCTATAATGTGTTAAGCGAAACCCCCAATGTTGGTATTTATGCAACAGGCAGTCAAAGAGCTTCTCGGCCAATAAAAGGATTTATTGAGTCGAAAAAATATTTTCAATATACTTATCAGATTATCAATGTAAGTCCGCCTTCCGAAACAATTTTTATCCGGTTAAATAAAAATGGAATACCTTATCAATATAATGTAATTGATAATATTTATGCACCTGAATTACAATTATATTTAGCCATTTCTGGAGATGGTTGGGATGCTTACCATGCAGCTACAGCTGATATTTACAGAGAGCCGAGCTCATCGTTTACGAATTTAACCTGGAAGTATTTTGAAGATAAATTTAATATCATTGAAAAATACAGCAAAAACAATTATGTGGATTTAGCTCAAATAAAAAGCTCCTTTAAAAGACAGTATATTTTGGCTGTGAGAAGATATTTGGTGTCTGATTTTCAAAAAAAGGGAAAACCTGAAAGCATTAAAAATGGTATTCAACAGGTGCTAAAAAACAAGGCATTTCCAAACATATCTTTTTATTCAAACCTCTTTAAATTCATTTTATTTTTGAAACAAATAAAAGTTTTTCAATTATATTTTAAAATAAAAACGCGATTGAGCAAATCTATTTAATACGGCCTATCCAAATTAGCTTATCACTGAATAAAAAATTCAAGTTGAACAATTTTGCCAATGGAGTAATCACTTTCAAAACCATTTTTTCGAAAAAACGTTGAGCAAAAATATCTTGTTGCTTACTTATTTTATAACTACTTAAAACTGCAACAACAGTACCTCCATGTTGGAGATTAATAGTTTCAAATTCTTGCAATAAATAACTTAATGTTTTAGCACTATATAAAATACTGTGTCGAGGTAAATCCCAATGAACCCAATTTCTACCATATTTTTTAGCCGAATACGAATCGCTAGCTGGCACATCAATCATAATTTGTGACTTATTACTCGCAAGTTCTTTTATCTTTTTTATAAATGCATAAGGCTGGTTTAAATGCTCTAAAACCTGCGAAGAAACAACATAATCGAACTTTTTATTAATATTAAAATCATACAAACTGCTACATACACAATCAATGTTTACTGATTTTAAATTTTGAACTGCTGTTTCCGAAACATCAATACCCATAAGCTCTGCATTCGGAAAATATTTTTTTACGGTCATTAAAAATGTACCTCCACCACAACCAACATCTATCAATGAAAAAACATCTTCGGGTTTATGCTCAGTCATAAGCTTTCGTATATAAATGCTTTGAGGAGAGTATTTTAATTTAGGAGAAATAAGATTGCTATTTAATTGAAAAGGTTGGTAAGTTGATGCGGGGTAATACTTACCTACTTCACTTTCGGGAATAAATGGATGCTGAAATTTTGCATCACAATTTGTGCAGCAAAACAAATCAAATTTTTTATCGGTTGTTTTAAAGGTAAAATCTGATAATCCTTCATAAAAAATTGAAGTGTTTTTACCAGAGCAAATTGGGCAGATAGTTTCAGACATTTTATTAAACTTTGTAAGGGCACTAAATTAAATAGATTCAATTGATTTATTCCTTTTTTTTATCAAAAGGATAAAAAATATTCTATGTTTATTATTTCCTCCAACATTAAACAAGTGTTGCTTCCTATTTGCGGACTGATACAACCGCTATGCTACCATTTTTACCACTCATCATAAAGCGTTTGTTTTTGCCATTATTATTTCATTTATTTGGTTATTGTTAACTTTTCAAAAAAACATCCATGAAATTTAAAAATATTATTCTTACACTATTAATACTTCCCTCTTTAAACTTAATAGGTTCGGATGTTAAAAGTAAAACCGATAAAAACGAAGTTCGTTATATCAAAAACACAAAACGTTTACCTGACGAAATATATCAGCAAGAGCTGCGTAATAAACCCTCAGCCAGCTGCAAGTACGGATGTAACTATTACCGGTACCGTTTGTGCCCTCATTTACAACTACAGCAAACCCAGGAACAAATACGTTTTCATTTAACTCCAATGCAATTATTCGTCAACTGTCAGCATATCATCTCAATAAGCTAGGTAATAGGTTTTATGCTAATGAATTGCTAAAGTTATTTTAACATTTTCGGTTTTTATTAAAAGTCAACCAATAATGCAATTTCTCTTCAGTTAAAAACTATTAAATCCAACTACTTACTTAAATATAAATTCCGTTCTGAATAAATTGTATGAAAAAACTCATCGGTTAAATCATCAATAAAATAAATAGCTTCGCCAGTAGATTTCATTTCAGGTCCAAGTTCTTTGGTTACTTCAGGAAATTTTTCATAAGAGAATACTGGAATTTTTATTGCATATCCTTTTTTGCGAGGATTAAAATTAAAGTCTTTAACTTTTGCTCCCAACATTACTTTAGTTGCATAATTTACATACGGCTCATCATACGCTTTTGCGATGAATGGTACCGTACGCGAAGCGCGAGGATTTGCTTCAATAATATAAACCACCTCATCTTTAATTGCAAATTGTATATTTAACAAACCTACTGTTTTTAAAGCAATAGCAATGGTTTTAGTATGTTGTTCCATTTGCTTAATTACATTCTCACTTAAATCGAATGGTGGTAATACGGCATACGAATCGCCCGAATGAATTCCTGCAGGTTCAATGTGTTCCATCATTCCAATAATGTAATTATCGGTTCCATCACAAATTGAGTCCGATTCTGCTTCAATTGCTCCTTCTAAAAAATGATCTATCAATACCTGATTTCCAGGATGATCTTTTAACAAGTTTACAACGTGTTGTTCTAACTCTTGTTCGTTGATTACGATTTTCATATTTTGTCCACCTAACACATACGAAGGGCGAACAAGTAATGGAAAGCCTAATTCTTTTGACAATTCAACAGCTTGCTCAGCATCTTCAATTACTGCAAACTTAGGATATGGAATATTATGTTCTTTCAATAAATTCGAGAAACGTCCCCTGTCTTCAGCCAAATCCAACGATTTGTAATCGGTACCAATAATTTTTATTCCGTAACGCTCCAACTTTTCAGCCAACTTTAAAGCTGTTTGTCCACCAAGCTGAACAATAACACCTTCGGGCTTTTCATTTAAAATAATGTCGTAAATATGTTCCCAAAAAACAGGCTCAAAATATAATTTATCGGCCACATTAAAATCGGTAGAAACCGTTTCAGGATTACAGTTAATCATAATGGTTTCATAGCCCAATTCTTTGGCAGCCAACACACCATGTACACAACTATAATCAAACTCAATGCCTTGCCCAATACGATTTGGACCGCTACCTAGAACTACAATTTTTTTCTTATCAGAAGCAATCGATTCATTTTCATCCTCAAAAGTGCTATAATAATAAGGTGTTTTGGCCTCAAACTCTGCAGCGCAGGTATCTACTAATTTGTAAACGCGATTGATATTTAATTCACGTCTTCTATTAAACACTTCACTTTCCAAGCACCTCAACAAATGAGCAATCTGTCTGTCAGCATATCCCTTTTGTTTTGCTTCGTATAAAATTTCTTTCGGAAGTTGAGGTAATGCATATTTCGAAATTTCATTTTCCAACAAAATCATTTCCTCAATCTGATTCAAAAACCACGGATCGATGCGTGTTAATTTTTGAATTGTTTTGATGGAGATACCTAATTTTATTGCATCATAAATATGAAACAAACGATTCCAGCTCGGTCGTTCCAAACTTTTTAATAATTCATCCTGATTGGTAACTTCTCTCCCATCAGCACCTAAACCATTTCGTTTAATTTCCAACGATTGACAGGCTTTTTGCAACGCCTCTTGAAAGCAACGCCCAATACCCATTACCTCACCAACCGATTTCATTTGAAAACCTAATTCGCGATTAGCGCCTTTAAATTTATCAAAGTTCCAACGAGGAATTTTAACAATTACATAATCCAATGTGGGTTCAAAAAATGCGGATGTGGATTTTGTAATTTGATTTTCTAATTCATCTAAATTAAAACCAATAGCCAATTTAGCAGCAATTTTTGCAATTGGGTAACCAGTTGCTTTACTTGCTAATGCGGAAGAGCGCGATACACGAGGGTTAATTTCAATGGCAATAATATCTTCCGTATCATCTGGATTAACAGCAAATTGAACATTACAACCTCCTGCAAAATTCCCAATACTACGCATCATTTTAATTGCCAACGTACGCATCTTTTGAAAAGTGCTATCGGATAGTGTCATAGCAGGTGCAACCGTAATACTATCTCCTGTATGAACACCCATTGGATCAAAATTTTCAATCGAACAAATAATAACCACATTATCGTTGCTATCACGTAAAAGCTCCAATTCATATTCTTTCCAACCCATTACAGCTTTATCAATCAACACTTCGTGAATTGGTGATGTATGTAACCCCCTATCAATGGCTTTATCAAATTCCGATTTTTCGTAAACAACTGCTCCACCGCTTCCACCTAAAGTAAACGAAGGGCGTATTACCAAAGGAAAACCAAACTCTTGAGCAATCTCCTTGCCTTCTAAAAAAGAACGACAAATTTTGGATGGAGCCATGCCAACACCAATAGAATTCATACGTTCACGAAACTTATCTCTATCCTCAGTAACTTCAATCGCTTCAATATCAACACCAATCATACGAACACCATACTTTTTCCAAATTCCCATTTCATCGCATTTCATTGCCAAGTTTAGGGCCGTTTGTCCTCCAACAGAAGGCAATACCGCATCAATATCTTTGTTTTCTTCTAATATTTTAACAATGGATTTAACTTCCATTGGTAACAAATAAATATTTTCTGCAGTAACCTTATCCGTCATAATGGTTGCAGGATTCGAGTTAATCAAAGTAACCTTTACCCCTTCCTCTCTCAATGAACGCGCTGCTTGCGAACCCGAATAATCAAACTCACACGCTTGTCCAATTACAATTGGACCGCTACCTATTATTAAAACCGATTTTATTGAATTATCTCTTGGCATATTAAGCTATTGGTTGCTAGTTGCTGATTATTAATTATTGGAAAAGTTTTTTAGAAAAGTCATTTTCGAGTACTTCGACAAAACTCAGTATAAACTCGAGAAATGGTAATTTTTTAAAACTACTTAGCCATTTAAGCTTACGAAATTAGTTATTTAAGTGCCTTTACTTTGAAAATTCTATTAACAAGTTTTCAAAAGAAATAGATTATTTAAGGCAAAAAAAATGCTTCTCACATGAGAAGCATTTTTTATAAAATTGATTTATCATCAATTTCTATTTATGTGTTTTTTCGTCAGAAACAGTTAATTTCTTTCTACCTTTTGCTCTACGAGAAGCTAATACTCTGCGTCCGTTAGCAGATGCCATTCTTTCACGAAAACCGTGCTTGTTAGTTCTCTTTTTTCTTGATGGTTGGTAGGTACGTAGTGCTTTCATTATTTTGCTTATGTTGTGCTCCTCTTAATTTGAAGAACTAATTAATATTCTCGTTTTCTTAAATTCGGACTGCAAAGATAGAATTTTTTTTATTTCCACAATTTTTTTCTTAAATTATTGATAAAAAGTTTGATTTATGTCCCTATTAAAAATCCAGTAGGCTTCCAATTCACTATTTATTGCTAACAAAAATGAATACCTTTGTTCTCTAATTTTTTAAAAATGGCACGAAAAGTAAAAGAAACGGACGATTTACCTAAAGCAAAAATCAATAAAACTTCTTTAAAAAAAGCATTACGCATTTTTGAATATGTTGGCGAACATAAATGGAAACTTTATTTAGGATTGTTTTTTTTACTTTTAACAGGAGGTACTGCACTCTTATTTCCGATGATGCTGGGAAATTTAATAAAAACCATCGAACAAAAAGATTTTACCAAAATAAACGAAATAGGTATTTACTTAATTATTGTATTGAGTTTACAATCGGTGTTCTCTTACTTTCGAATTTATTTATTTGTTAATTATACCGAAAACACATTGGCTTCGCTTCGTCAGGCGGTGTATGCGCATTTAATTGCATTGCCTATGAGCTTTTTTGTTCAACAACGCGTTGGCGATTTAAATAGTCGAATGTCGGCCGATATTTCGCAAATACAAGACACCTTAACAACTACCATTGCGGAATTTTTACGTCAATTTATGCTTGTAATTGGTGGCATCATACTCCTACTATACATTTCACCTAAACTTACCTTGATGATGCTGGCCATTGTGCCTGTGGTAGCAGTTGCAGCGGTTGTGTTTGGTCGATTTATTAGAAAATCATCTAAAACCGTTCAGGAAAAAATTGCAGCATCGAACACCGTTATTGAAGAAACATTACAAGGTATTACCAATGTGAAAGCCTTTGCCAATGAATTTTTTGAAAATGCTCGTTATAAAAAGAGTACTCAAGAAATTATCATAAATGCAATCAAGGGCGGTAAATACCGTGGTGGCTTCGCTTCTTTTATTATTTTCTGTTTGTTTGGTTCCATAGTAGCTGTAATTTGGTACGGTGTATTTTTAGCTTCACAAAACCAACTATTAATTGGCGATTTAATTTCGTTTATCTTGTATTCGGCTTTTGTTGGTGCATCGTTTGGGGGTATCGCCGAATTGTACGCACAAATTCAAAAAGCAATCGGTTCGGTAGAACGTGTGTTTGAAATTTTAGACGAAAAACCGGAGGATATTGATATTACCGACACTCATAACAATACAGTAAGAGTAAATGGGAATGTACGATTTGAGGAAGTAGCTTTTACGTATCCTTCCCGGAAAGAAATTCAGGTATTAAAAAACATTACCTTAAATGTTAGTAAAGGCGAAACCATTGCTATTGTTGGACCAAGTGGCTCCGGAAAATCTACTTTAATAGGTTTATTATTACGTTTTTACGATCCAGAAAAAGGAATTTTATACATTGATGATAAGGATGCGAAAAATTATTCGTTAACAGCTTTACGCAACAATATGGCTATTGTACCACAAGATGTATTGTTGTTTGGAGGCAGTATTAAAGAAAACATTGCGTATGGTAAACCAAATGCTACCATTAGCGAAATAGTTGAGGCTGCCCGAAAAGCAAACGCGCTTGAATTTATTGATATTTTTCCTGAAAAACTGGAGACCATTGTTGGCGAACGAGGTGTTAAACTATCGGGTGGTCAGCGCCAACGGATAGCTATTGCGCGTGCCGTTTTAAAAGACCCAAGCATTTTAATTTTAGATGAAGCTACCAGCTCATTGGATTCGGAATCAGAAAGAGTGGTTCAAGAAGCATTAGATAAACTAATGGTTGGACGCACCTCGTTTGTTATCGCTCACCGCTTATCAACCATTCGAAAAGCAGATAAAATTGTGGTAATTGACAAAGGTACTGTTAAAGAAATAGGCACCCACGAAGAGTTGATGAACCTTGATAATGGCATGTATAGAAGTTTAAGTAATTTGCAAACTCAATTGCTTTAATTGGCATAAGTAAAATTGAGTTTCTAAAAAAAATTAACCCTTAAATTTAAAATCGAATAGCTCTTTAGGTTCTATCCGTAAAGCTTTTGAAATACTATATATTGTATTTACTGTAGTATTTATTTCTCCTCGCTCAATTCGCCCAATTTGATTAATAGGTATATCCGAATCATTTGCTAGATTTTCTTGAGAAAGCAATCTATCCTCCCTTAGCTTTCTAAGATGTTTGCCAAAGGCTTTTAAATAAAATTCATTTTTATTGTTAATCACACATCAAATGTGTGTTTTCATGCAAAATATTATACACACATATATGTGTTATTATTTTATATTTGTAATATAATTAACTACCATTTATTAATTGACCAAAAAAATTTAGGCCCACCAAACTAGCTAATCAATAAATGACACAAAGAAAAGTTAACATATACGACAAAATAGCCACCCTTATACCTAGCTATAAAGGTTATTCGGAAAGAGATTCCAGAAGAAATATTGATAAACAATTACGTTGCCAAATAGCAGCTGATTTGTTGTTAACCGAAAAAAAAATTGAACAGCATAATCTATTATTAATTAAACAAAATCATATTAAAATAGCCATGGAATGGGAGTTAGTGAGAAAAGCTATAAATACATTAATTCCTAAAATTAAACACGCAGCCTATGGTGTTTCTAGTTTTTTTGCAGACGAACAAATCAAAGAAAATGAGTTGGAGAAAATTTATGATATGGATTATGCATTAGCTGAAAGGATTCAATTAATTGTAAAAACAGTAAACGAACATATTAGTGAACCAATAATGAATACAAGCATTCTGCAATCACTAGCGGCAATAGATAACTTGATGAACGAACGAACCAATTTTATAGACCAATACAAATAGAAAATGGAAGTTATTGAATTTTTAGATAATACAGGACTAGTATTGGTTAAACGAATGCCTGATAATGGACAACTTGAAATAAAATGGGGCTCGCAATTAACGGTGCGCGAAAGCCAAGATGCCGTATTTTTTAGAGATGGTAAAGCTCTTGATATTTTTGGAGCAGGAAGGCATGTGTTGCAAACTCAAAACATACCCGTTGTAGGTAAATGGGCAACAGCATTTGGTTACGGACCAAACTCACCTTTTAGAGCCGAAGTATTATTTATTGGAAAGCAATTATTTCCAAATTTAAAATGGGGAACAAAAGAGCCAATACTATTTAAAGATACTGAACTACAAATGGTGCGTTTGCGTGCTTATGGTTCTTTTTCTATTCAGGTGCAAGATAGTTTACTGTTTGTAAACAAAGTGGCTGGCACAATGGGGTTATATACAACTGGAGTAATTGAAGATTACTTGCGAGGTATTATAATTTCAAAACTTAATGTGGTGATGGGCAGAATGCTTAAAACAGTTTTCGACATACCTGTAGCAATGGATGAGTTGAATTTGGTATTACGTACCGAATTACAAACCGATTTTGCAGGCCTAGGACTAACAATGCATGATTTGTACATTCATTCTATTTCATTGCCTGACGAAGTACAAAAGATGATTGACACCCGCACAGGAATGAACGCAATGGGCAATCTTGACCAATATATGAAATTGAAAATAGCGGACTCGCTAGGCGATGCTGCAAAAAATAATGGCGCTGCTGGAACTGGTTTAGGACTTGGTGCAGGTATCGGTATGGGTATGGCTTTACCGAATATGATACAACAAAGTATGAACCCACAAAACAACGAAAGTGTTGCTGATAAATTAAAAAAACTAAAGGAACTATTAGATATGGGTGCGCTTACACAAGATGAGTTTGACACAAAGAAAAAGGAACTTTTAAAACAGATTTGATTTATTAAATCTTTAAAACTAATGTAAAAAAATAAATGGCAAAGACAGCAGAATTAAAAAAACTTGAAAAATCCCTGGAAGTAATATCAATAGGTTTAGAAATATTGAGAAAAGGGATAGGATATTATGTTTATTATAATAAGCCTAATGAAAATAAAAGAATTTTCAAAATTCATTTTTCTAATTGTGGACAATGTGCTTGGGGGTCTGGTAAAATAACTAATGCAGAGCCAGGTAGAAACGGTGTTTGGATAGGACCATTCAATGGCACAAATCAGGCAAAAGTATTTCTAAATGACAACTTAAAACCTTTGCCTAGTCAAATTAAAATATGTAATTGTTGTAAATAATAATCACAAGTAGCATGAAAATAAAATGTACATCCTGCGGAGCTTTTCAAAATAATATAGTAGGCCAATCTTGTGAATTTTGCGGTAACATATTGGTGTTTCAAGAAGAAAATATAATTGATAGAAAAATTAATTTAGCAAAAGCGGAGCTCGCTGGCTTACATCTAAATTCACTTTCCTACAAGTCCAGAAACATCAATAACATCCATGAAATTATTAGTATACATCCTGATAATGAAATTGAAGAAGTCGAATATTTGTATTTACAAAATAACAATATAAAATCAGTTTTGGGAATAAGCAAGTTCGACTTAAGTGTACTTAATCTTAGTAATAATGAAATAACTATTTTAGACGAAATTCCAACCATTAAAAGAGACAGAATGGATGAAGAGTTAGCGCTAAATTTATCACATAATAA
>CANCPZ010000079.1 GCA_947380175.1 Bacteroidota bacterium
TAAGCATTTTCCATCCCGAAGGAGAGTACTTAAAAGGCTTGGTTTTACAGGTTGATTGATGAGTTAATTCTTTTTTTTAAAACTCAACAATTATTCCTATTGATGTTAATGATGTTCCAGACGTATTTTTAATTAATTTGGTTTTATAAGCAGATGGATTACTTAAATCTGTTTGTGAATTACCTTCTGGGTCTCTATCAAGCAAAAGAACGGAAGGTTGTTCAGTTACCGATCGATATGCATTTTGCAAATCGATATATATATCCAACGACCATTTTTTAAAGAAAAACTTTTTATCGATTCGTAAATCTAGTTGATGAAAAGCTGATAACCTTTGGGTGTTTAACTGATTGTAATTTAGAACCCCTCTTCCATTAACATCCCAAATGGTTTTTAAAGAAGACGTTTTAACATCAATCGGTGTATAAGGTGTACCGCCTTGGTATCGCCATTTTGCGCCTAATTCCCAATTGTGTTTAAACTTTTTTCCGAAGGTTAACGAAACAATATTGCCGTTATCCCAAGCCGATGGCTTATATTCAGCTCTCTTGTCTTGAAATTGGCTCTTTACGAATGTGTAGGCTATAATTCCATAAAATCCTTTAAACAACTTTTGTTGAATTAAAAATTCCACTCCATATGCTTGCCCTTTTGAAATGGAAACAACGGGTTCATTGCCAATAACACCATAATCTCCACCCAGGTTTGCTAAACATAAAGAATCACGAATGGTTAATGGATATTTATCGTACAATTTATAAAACCCTTCAATTGATATTTTAGTATTTATTTTTGTGTTGTATTCAAAACCTGCAACTAAATGATTGTTAGTAATATAGGTAGCTTTATTTTGATTGTTAGTTAATGTATTGTTTGAATCGCGATAACCTAATATGGTATATGCTGGCAATTGAAAATATCTGCCAACATTAAAATTAAAACTCAGGGCGTCGGTTATATTTAGTGCCAACGAAAAACGTGGAGAGATTTGATTTAATGGATTATTCATTGAAGCCGAATAGTCTGAAAAATCAGTACGTGCACCAAGTGATAAAAGTAAATGCTGATTAAATAGAGATTTACTAACCTGTCCGAATAAAGCGTATTTATTAAAATTTAATTTCGAATTAAAATCAATAATTGCAATTCCTGTAGAAGCGATTATTTTGTTAAAGGTAGAATTGGTGTACGTTACATTTTCAAATCCTGCACCAATATTTATTTTAAATCCGTTACTACGGTATGTGTTTTCTAGTCTAACTTTATTCTCTATTTCTTGCGAAACGTAATCTAATATTTTATTATTTGGATTGCTTTCATCGTTATTCATATATTTATAGGAGCGATTATTCAAGTGATTGCGACTCACTACAAATGTTAAGTAACTTTTTTCAAAGTAGTGCTTGTAATTCGTTCCTAAAGCATAATTCCATTGCGTAAATACCGGTAAATAGCCCAAAATATATTTTTGTTGTTCTGTTTTATTTGCATCTAAATTCAATTTAAAATCATCAATAGCACCTAATCCAATTATTGAAATTTCATTTTTATTATTGAATCGGATTTTAGTTTTGAATTGTGCATCATTGTAAATTGGTAAAAATGGTAGTTCTAATAATTTAAAAAGCCATCCAAGGTATGATCTTCGGGCAGAAGCAATAAAAGTTGTTTTTTTTCCTAAAGGTCCGTCAAAGGTTAATCCCAAGTCAGATGAACCTAAAGTACCTGTTGTAACAAGTTTTTCGGAGTTTCCATCTTTTTGTTTAAAATCAAAAACCGAACTCAATGCATTCCCTCTGTTTACGGGAAATGCGCCAGAATAAAAATCGACTTCACGAATAAAATTGACGTTTATCATTCCAACAGGGCCACCAGATCCTCCTTGTGTAGCAAAGTGGTTAATATTAGGTACTTCAATTCCATCTAAATAAAATCTGTTTTCATTTGGCGCACCTCCTCTGATAATTATGTCGTTTCGAAACGAAACGGTTGATGCTACTCCTGGAAGTGATTGAATAACCTTTGATATGTCACGATTACCTCCAGGATTTCTATCGATTTCGGATGATCCTATTGTTCTAAGTGAAACAGGGCTTTCTTCCGTTTTATTGAAAGGGGATGCTGTTATTTCAATGGTTTTTAAGCTGTCTATTTGTTGGTCTAGTCCAATATTTAAAATAGTAGGAGTAAAATTATTTACTACTATTTCGAAAAATATTTTTTTTTCAAAACCTAAAAATGAAGCGGTAATATTATATAAACCGGGAGTTAAATTTTTTAACTCGTATTTCCCATCATTATCGGAAGTGCACGCTACATTTATTGATGATATACCAACAGTTGCGAAAGAAATGGCTTCATTATTAATTGAATTATATACTTTACCTTTTATAACTCCTGATTGCCCATAAATAAATGTTGAAGAAAAGTAAATTAAAAATGTACTAAATAATATTCGTTTCATTTAAACATTATAAATTTTAAGGTGCAAAAAAATAAAATATTAACCTAGTAGTTCTTTTTCAGCTGCTTTTAAAATAGCAAATGCTTTTTCTGTTGTTTCAGCTTCGGCATAATTACGCAATACAGGTTCGGTTCCTGAAGCTCTTATCATTAACCAATCGCCATTATCAAAGAAATATTTCCAACCATCAATCGTTTCAATACGAGCAACTTTGTATGATCCAAAAGCTTTGTATTTATCGTTTTTGCAATTTTCTACAATAGCAACTTTCACTTCTTCTTTTAAGTGCATGTCGCTTCGTTCGAATTTGAAAGCACCAACAATTTTGTAAACTTCTTCAATTAATTGGTCCAATGTTTTTCCTGATTTTACCATGTATTCCCAAATGGTTAATCCCATCCAAATACCATCTCGTTCAGGAATATGGCCTTTAATTGCAATACCACCACTTTCTTCACCACCAAGTAAAACATCTTCTGTAGTCATTATTCCTGCAATGTATTTAAATCCAATTTTAACAACTTGGTATTCTAGACCATAATGCTCGCACATTTTTTTTACGCGTGGGGTTACCGAAAATGCATTTACAACTTTTCCTGTGAATTTTTTTTGAGTTACTAAATAGTTTATCAATAAAAGTATGATGTGGTGAGAATCAACAAATTCACCTTTACCATTGTAAAGTCCAATTCTGTCAGCATCTCCATCGGTAGCTAAGCCGCAATCAATGTCACCGCTTTCAGTAATTAGATTCGAAAAAGGGATTAAATTTTTATGAATAGGTTCTGGTGCTTGTCCTTCAAAACCTGGATTATAATCGCAATGCAAAAAAGTAATATCAGGTAATAGTCTACGCATTACGTTTTGCCCTGCACCAAACATAGCATCATAAGCAAAATTTAAATCTGTATTACGAATTGCATTCATGTCGAAATTTTTTTCAACATGATCCACATACATTGTTTCCAGATCAATGTATTCAATCAATCCTGTTTTTACAAAATCTTCGATTGAAATATTTTCAATGTCAACTGAATTCGAGTTAGGTATAATATCTTCGATTTCCTGAATATTATCTGGTAAAAGCGGACCTCCAAAACTTCCTTTTAATTTATATCCATTGTAAGATGGTGGATTGTGTGATGCTGTGATAATTACTCCCAACGATGCCTTTTTATTTTTTGTACCTAATGATACCATCGGCGTTGAAACAAAATCTTTTGCTAAAAAAACTTTAATACCTGCATTTGCAAACACTTTAGCCGTTGTTTCTGCAAATAGTTCTCCAGCAAATCTACAGTCGTGCCCAACAACAACGCTTGGTTTATCATAGTTTTTCTTTAACCATTCAGAAGCTGCAATAGTAACGCGTGCAACATTATCAACTGTAAATTCTTTTGCTATGATGGCTCTCCAGCCGTCCGTGCCAAATTTTATTTTTGTCATTTTTGTGTTTGTTTTGTACAAATATAATTTTTTTATGATTAATGAATACCTTTTTTGTTCATCGCATCTCTATATTTTTTTGCGTAAATACAATGTTGTTGGTATGTTTTTGAAAAATAGTGCGTACCTGATAAATCCTCTTTTGCACACATATAAATATAGTTGTTGTTATTGTAATTCAATACAGCATCTATTGAAGATCCTTTTACAAAATCAATAGGTCCAGGAGGTAAGCCAGTATTTTTGTATGTATTGTATGCCGAATTAAATCGTGTTTGTTCGAATGAGACACGTTGAATCGAAAAATCGCCAATTGCAAAAATTACAGTAGGATCGGATTGCAGAGGCATTTTTTCTTTTAAACGATTAATGTATAAACCTGCAATTATTTTTTTTTCATTATTGTCGCAACATTGTTCACCTTGAACGATAGAAGCCAAAGTAGAAATTTCATTTTGTGAAAATCCAATTTTTTTAGCTTGTTTTTTTCGGCTATCAGTCCAAAATTTCGAATACTCTTTTGCTATTCTGTCCAAAAACTCCTCAGCCGAAGTATTCCAATAAAATTGGTAGGTGTTAGGTATAAAAAACGATTGTATATTGTTTTTGTTAAAACCGAATTTATTCAAATAATTGTTGTTATTTAAAGCATTGGTGAGTGCAATTGAATCTGCCTCAATTCGTTTGCAAACTCTTGAAATTAATTGGGATGTAGTTCTTAATCCATTGAAATTAATTTCTACTGATTCTTGAATTCCTGCTCGTAATAAATTAATTAAAGCATTGTTACTCATTTTTGCTAAAACGCGATACTTTCCAGGTTTTACAGCGTTTTTATAATGTTTTTTTTCGGATAACCACTCAAATGTGGTACGATTATTTAATAAATTATTATCATCCAAAATACGTTCAACATCATCAAATGAAGACCCTGTTGGTATGTATATGATTTGAGATTTTTTATCGCCCAAATTTACATTTGACTGGTAAATTGATTTATAGGCATAATAGCCACCTAATAACGAAATTAGAAGCACAATCAGAAACAAGGCAATGATAGTTTTTTTTAAAAACGAAGATTTTTTTTTCGCCATTGCTAAAATTTCTATGAAGACAAAGATATTAATTTATAAAGCTAAACTTTAAATCAAAAAAGGATTTTTTACTAAATTAGCATCCTCTCATGCGAAAAATACTTGTAATCTCATTTTTTTTTAGTTCGTTTTTTTGTTTTGCTCAAAACAAAAAAAATATCCCAAGCATATCCATTCATAAAGCAATTGATAAAATAATTGTTGATGGAGAATTGAATGAAAAAGCCTGGCAATTGGCCGAAAAAACAGGTAAATTTAAACAGATGTTTCCTTTTGATACATCTTTTGCAAAAACACAAACGGTTGTTAAGCTAACATTTGATGATAATAATTTATTTGTATGTGCTGTTTGTTATGATTCTATTAAAGGAAAAAATGTTATTCAATCCTTAAAAAGAGATTTTTCTTATCCAGTAAATGATGCTTTTGCTGTTTATATTGATTGTTTGAATGATGAAACAAATGGTTTTTGTTTTGGAGTTAATCCGCTTGGTGTTCAGCGAGAGGGTTTAATTTCAAATGGTGGAGGACAGGGAGTTACAACTATTTGGGATAATAAATGGACATCTGCTGTAAAACAAATGGATGGCGGATGGGTTGTTGAAATGGCTATTCCGTTTAATAGTTTAAGATTTAAAAGGGGGATAGATACTTGGCGAATAAATTTTTCGCGTAACGATTTGAAACGAAATGAAAATTCGGTTTGGGCTCCAGTGCCTCGCAATTTTAACGTAGCGTCGTTAGCTTTTACAGGGCAGGCAAAGTTTGATGAACCGAAAAATAAAACATCTTCTAATATTTCAATTATTCCTTATGTTATTGGCGGTTTTTCACAAGATTATTTAACTCAAAAAAAAGAACAATATACGTTTAATGGAGGTTTAGATGCAAAAATTGCACTAACCTCATCGTTAAATTTAGATTTAACTTTTAATCCCGATTTTTCTCAGGTTGAGGTTGATAGGCAAGTAACTAACTTATCTCGTTTTAGTATTTTTTTTCCTGAAAGAAGAAATTTTTTTATTGAAAACAGTGATTTGTTTGAACGTTTTGGTTTTCGTCAAATCAGACCATTTTTTTCTAGAAATATTGGTTTATATAAAGGTCAGATTGTTCCCATTATTGCTGGTTTTAGATTAAGTGGAAACATTAATAAAAATTGGAGAGTGGGTGTTATGAGTATGCAAACAAAACAAGTTGCTGAACTTAAATTAGAAAGTCAAAATTATTCGATAGTAGCCATTTCGCGCAATGTTTTTAAGCGTTCCAATCTGTCTTTTATTTTTGTAAATAAACAAGAAGTAACAACCAGAGGTATTTCTGATAATCAATACAATAGAATAGCAGGAGCGGATTTTAATTTGCAATCGGCAAATAATAAATGGTTTGGAAAATTATTTTATCACTATTCATTTACGGCACAAAATCTTGCTAATGCTTCTGCCAATGCATCTTTTTTAAGTTATAGTACACCTAAGCTTTCATGGGAATGGAATCACGAATATGTAGAAAAAAACTTTTTAGCCGATGTTGGTTATGTACCTCGTATTTATTATTACAATCCTCAAACAGGTAAAACTACTCGCGAAACGTATTTAAGATTTGAACCAAGTATTCGATATAAATTTTATCCTAAATCAAAATTGATTAACAACCATTTTCCTGAGTTATATGTAAGTCATTATTTAGATTCGGCCAACCGTTCAACTGAATATTTGTATCAATTTTCTTATAACATTAGTTTTCAAAATTCAAGTTTGTTATCTATAAAATATCGTAAAAATTTCACTAAGCTTCTTACGCCTGTTGATATTACGTTTACAGGAAACAGGCCTATGGAAGCTAATGATTATTATTTTGATAATGCATTAATTACCTATACATCCAGTTCAATAAAACGTTTATTTGGGAACGCGACTGTTGATTATGGTAACTTTTACAACGGAACAAAACTAAGTTATTCGGGCGAAATTAATTACCGTAAACAGCCTTGGGGCGTTTTTGGTGTAAGCTTTTCGCAGGACGAAATCACCTTGCCAAGTCCTTATTCAAAGGCATTTATTACATTAATAGGACCTAAAATCGAATTGAGTTTTACCAAAAGTATTTTCTTCACCACCTTTGCCCAATACAATACTCAGTTAAATAATACCAATATCAATTGCCGCATTCAATGGCGATTTAAACCCATGTCGGATTTATATATTGTTTATACCGATAATTATTATTCCATTGATATGACGAAGAAAAATAGGGCTTTGGTTGTGAAATTAATTTATTGGATTAATACCTAAATCTCCCCCTTTTTAATTACTAGCAATTTTGTATTTCTTCCAATTATATTATATTTGTTTAGTAAATTTTCTTTTTCGAGAAACTTACATTAAGAGTAATTCAAAGCAGCTTTATAAGCTTTTAAATTGGAGACCAGAAACCAATTAAAAAAACGGGGCGTAATCTGAAAAGCCATATGAGTAAGAGAAATTTTTAAGAAATAAATATGAAAACAGAAAATGGTGTTTTAATGCAAATGGCACGAGAATCATTAAAAGGCAAATGGGGTATTGCTATAGGTACACTTGTCGTTTATTTATTAATTGTAGTTGCGCTTCAAATTATTCCTGTTGTAGGACCAATTGTTTCATTGTTAATTACAGGACCGCTTGCAATAGGACTTGCAATTTTTTCTTTATCTATTTCAAGAAACCAAGACACTAAACTCGAACAAATATTTCAAGGTTTTAATAATTTTGGAACTGCATTAGGAGCCTATTTGTTAATGGTTTTATTTATTATTTTATGGATGCTTTTGCTTATAATACCTGGTATTATTGCATCCATATCTTATTCAATGACCTTTTATATATTGGCTGATGATAATTCTATTAGTGCAATGGATGCTATCAAAAAAAGCAAAAAAATGATGGACGGGTATAAGTGGAAATATTTTTGTTTAGGCTTAAGATTTTTTGGTTGGGCATTACTTTGTATTTTAACATTAGGTATAGGCTTTTTATGGCTTATGCCATATATTCAAGTAAGTATGGCAAAGTTTTATGATGACATAAAAGCTAACCCATTGGAGTCATAAAATAGTTGAAACCATCTCAAAAAAATGGTTAAATAGAATTTTGATTTTAATAAATATTTGTGAGTATACTAAAAATTGAACATTGAAATTTAGGTGGAGTACCCTGCCCCGTCTAAATTTCAATGTTTTTTTATATTTTAAGCATTTGTATCTTAAACTAAATTCTTTAAAATTCTATTTAAAGTTATTTAATTGTTTTAAAATATTTTTAGCTTGTTCGTTTTTCGGGTTCTTTTTTAATATTTGTGTCAATATTTTTTTTGCCTCTGTATATTTTTTTTTGTAAATATTTAGTCCTGCCACATTCATTAATAAGGGCTCATAATCAGGATCTAATTTTAAAGCGCTTCTATACAATAATTCCGATTTTAGAGCATTACCATTTACTAAATTAGCATACCCTAAATTATTAATTGCAGGTACAAATTTCGAATCTCCTTTTAGGATTAATTCAAAAATCTGAACAGCTTCTTGTACTTTATTTTGTGCCATTAAGGATACCCCTAATTTGTTTTTAAATTCGGGATTGTAAGGTGATAATTCATCTGCTTTTTTGAAAAAGATATAAGCATTTAAAAGGTCGTTGGTGTTATAATAAGTTTCACCAATTCGGTAAAGTGTCCATGCGTTAGAATTGTCCCACGATTTTTTTATTAGCACCGAATTCAATAAATTGTCTTTTCCTGCTTGATTTACTAATGATAAAATTTTATTAAAATCCTGCTTGATAAAATATAAATGAATTAACAATTCGAAATTTTCCTTTACTTCAAAACTGTTTTTTTCGCCTAAATATTTTTTTGCCGAATCGAGGAAAATGGTGTTGTATTCATATTTATCATACTGCTGTAAATAAGCTTTTGCCTTTATTTTGTCACTTGTTTTTTTTTCGTTAATAGCATATAATCCAATAAACTCTTTTACTTTTTCAACTTCTTCTTTATTTAATGGTTTACGAATATAATGGTCGTGAACAGTAACATGTGGAATATCAGTAGCACCCGATTGAGGCATGTGACAGGATACACAATTATCTTGCATTTTTAATCGAACATTTTCTTTTTCAGAGCACAAGCCATTAGTTGTTTTTGTACTATGGCAATTTTTACATGCATTATTAAATATTTTGTTACCAGTTACTTTTACACTTATATGAGGGTTATGACAAGTTACACAGGTTAATGAGTTTTTGTAAGGTCGTAAAGAGGTCGAATCAGTTTCTGGTTTAAAGCTTTTAATAAAACATTTACTACGTTTTAATCTATCAGCATGCGAAGCCATAATAAATTTATCGTCTGCATCTTTGTAACGAGGTAAAAATACCGTCATATAATCCGATAGTTTCATTCCTGGTTTAAAATCAAAAAATGATTTACCTTCTTTAAGAACCGCATTTCCCTGCAAATGACAACGTTGACAAACATCAAACTGTAAATCAATGGGTAATTTACCAGGGTTTACAATTGAGTAATCAATGTATTTTGATGTGTCAATTTTTGCTTTTGATGCGCGTTGTTGAATGTGGATACTACCAGGGCCATGACAACGCTCGCAACTAACACCTTCTGGCAAAGCAGTAAATTTATTTTCCGATCCTTGAATAAAATCGGGTAATGAGTTGTGGCAACTCATGCACTCCAATCCAATCTTACGCGAAAAACGCGTGTTGAAACCATTTTCAAAACCTGGTGGGAAATCCCATTTTCCTTTTTGAGTATAATAAGTCATAGGCATTTGATGCAAATAACCATTGGTATTCATAATATGAGAGTTGGTATGTTGTCCAGAGCCTATAATGTAATTAACTTTTTCAATACGTTTAAAAACAGTATCTTTTCCCTCTAATCGAAATTCTATTATTTTCATACTATCCTTATCCCAGAAAGGGTGATAGTAAAAATCCAATTTCTTATCATAAATAACAGTCTCTTTATAAAATGTTGCAGAACTTTTACTTTTTGATGCACTATCAAAACTTTTACCCATTCCAGTTTGAATAAAGGAATTGTATATATCTTGGTGACAAAGTTTACATTGACTCATACCAACATAATGTGCGCTATCGTTATGGTTTAGGTATTTGTTAGATGAAGTTAAAGAGGGATTAGAGGAATCGCTATTTTTAGTTCCACAATAAATCATTGAAAGTATAATAACTCCAAAAATTGAAATCAAAATAATTTTGTAAAAATTTAATTTCATTCGTTTAGAGTCATGTTTTTAAAGCAAAGATAGTTCTGTTTAAATAGATTTTAAAATTAAAAAAAAAGAACAATAAATAAGCAACTCAGATTCAATTTGATAATTACATTGTTTTCGAAAGATTTGGTGTTATTTATCTTTAAAAATCAATCAATCAAAGTTTTTAAATTGAAATTTTAATGCTATTTTTATACATTAATACCATTTGAGTTTTTTTAATGAAAAAATCGGGATATTTAATTTTAACGTTGTTTGCTATTCTTTTTTTTTCGTGTAGAAAAGAATCAGAAAAAACCTTTTGGGATAGCCATATTTTGGCACCTTTAATAAACGCCAATTTAGGTGTAAATAATCTGTTACCCGACTCTTTATTACAATCAAATCCTGATAGTTCCTTAAAAATAGTGTATCAAGGCAATTTTTATAATTTGACAATGGATACCCTTTTTAAAATCCCTGATACTTTAATTCATCAAGGGTTTGCTATTCCTTTCCCGTATACGTTTAGTCCAGGACAGCAAGTTGTAAGTAATAAATTATCTGAGACAACTTATAACTTACAGGGCGTTCAATTGCGAACAGCTACTATAAAAAATGGTCAGGTAAAATATTCTATCAAGAGCATGATTCACGAAGTAACAAATTTTGTTTACAGTATTCCATGTGCAAAATTGAATGGAGTGCCTTTTTCTATAAATGTATCCGTTCCTGCCGCTATCGGAAACACGCCAGGGGTGTATTCTAAAACGTTTGATTTGTCAAATTATGTATTTGATTTAACAGGATTAAATCATACTAGTATCAATACAATAAGTACGTCTCTTTCGGCTTCTGTTAGTCCTTTAGGGCATGATGTTTTAGTGCAGCCAAATGATAGTTTGGTTATAGATAATACATTTTATAATATTTTCCCTTATTATACTAAAGGTTATTTCGGGGAAAATACATTTAATACAGGCTCTCAAAATGCTGATTTTTCTTTGTTTAACAGGTTGGTTGGTGGAAGTGTTAAGCTTGAGGATGTAGCCATTAATATGAAAATAGAGAATCCCATAGGTTTAGATTCCCGAATATATATTAATAATTTAACATCAGTAAATTCTCGAAATGGACAAAATATTAACCTGATTAATTCAATTATAGGTTCACAAATTAACATTAATCGCGCTACCGATAACAATGGTGTGGTTTACCCAACAGTTGCTAATTTCCCTTTAACAACAAACAATTCCAATATTAAACAAATGATTGAAAATTTACCAGACAAGTTTTCCTATCAATTAAAATTAACAACTAATCCATTAGGCAATGTATCTGGTTCAAATGATTTTATTTATTCCGATAAATTATTAAAAGTTGGTTTGACTATGGAAATTCCATTATCCATTGTGGCGCACAATTTAACATTGGTTGACACGTTAAATATTGATGTAGCCAATAATAAAGGATTGCAAAATATAAAAAGTGGTGCAATTACATTGTTTGCCGAAAATGGTTTTCCTTTCGACGCATCATTGCAATTTTATTTTTTTAATGAAAATAATTCCATCACAGATTCTCTTTTTGGATATACAAATACGATTGATGAAGCACCTTTAAATTCA
>CANCPZ010000080.1 GCA_947380175.1 Bacteroidota bacterium
TCAATATATTCCTAATGTTCATGTAATTGGTGGTAATAATCCACTTGATACAATGCCAACTAGTGATTTTGGTACTCAACCGAATAATGTTTTTTCAAATGCACCAACAATTGATTTATCGCAATGGCATACTTCTGCGATGCTGTGGACACCCGACAGTATTGTGTTTTATTTAGATGGTAATTCTATTGATGTTACAACCCGTGATACCAATAAATATCTAATACCCATGCAAATGATAATTGAAAACGGATTACCCGCACTAAATTATTGCGGTGACTCCATAAATAATTTCACACAACTCCCTATTACCTATGAATTGGATTATGTTAAAGTGTGGCAGCCAGCAATGGCTTGCGATACCAATAAAATTTATGTAACTGCTACACAAACCAATTTTGTAAGCAAGCATTACGAAAGCCTTATACTAGGTGGCACAGGGGGGAGTTTTACTTTTAACAGTGGTAATGGCTTAGGACGTGGAGTAAATTATGTTTTATTCGATCAAGGAACCGAAATAAGTGGAACAGCCACATTTCAGGCAGATGTATTACCATGCTGGCAAAAGATGCCTTCATATAAATCATTATTGCATCCTCCTGAACAAATGCCAACAAACTTTTTAAAAACCTTAAACTATGTTAGACAGAAATAAATTAAAATACATAATATTTTTAATCTTGTTTTTTTTCATAAATAGAACCGAATCGCAAATAACTATTAATGATATATTGGGAGACTATATTTGTAATGTTAATCACTTACAAACATTTAATGGCTCTGTAGATTATGTCTGTTCTGGTGCTAAACTTCGCTTTATAAATGCAACTCCTAGTTTATGTAGCAATAATGATTTTACTGCATTAGACTCTGGATGTGTAACAACTTTTTTCGCAAGTCCATTTAGTTCTCATTGCATAATTCATCCAGATAGCAGTTTTACACAGTGTGGCTCAGCTCCTACAAGCGTTTGCTCTGCTCCAGTTTGCGGACACTATTTTGCAAACGATAGTATCTATTTTAAAATAAAGGATGGCCCAGACCCTAGTTACACCGAATTCTTCGGAAAAAAAATACAAACCCCAACAGGTACTTCAAAAAACGAAATATTAAATATGCAACTAAAAATATACCCCAACCCAGCAAATGATAAAATATTTATTAGTAACAGAACATTACAAAAAAACACAAGAGTAATGCTTTATAATAATGTAGGGGAAGTTATTATCAATAAAAATAATGCAACAGAAATTGATGTTTCGGACATACCAAATGGTATTTATTTTTTAAAACTGCAAAGCGAAACGGGAATTGAAAATAAAAAAATATTGGTGCAACATTAGTATAAGCCTAACAACTGGTGGCACGGCAGGTAATTTTGTATTTAATAGCGGTAACGGACTTGCGAGAGGAGTAGATTATGTATTACTCGATAAAGAAACCGAAATAAGCGGTACAGCTACCTTTCAGGCTGATGTGTTACCTTGCTGGGAACGAACACCTTCCCGTAGCCCTATTATATCAAATTCTTCGCCTATGCCTACTAACTATTTAAAAATGCTCAACCATGTTCGCAAAAAAAATTAAACTAAAATTTGTTTTAGCAGTATTGTTAATATATAGTTTTAGCAAACTAGATGCTCAAATAACAATTAATGATGTTTTAGGAGATTATATTTGTAATGTTAAGCATTTACAAACTTTTACAGGACCTATTATTAATAGCTGTGTAGGTACAAAACTTCGTTTTGTACCTACCTCTCCTACATTATGTAATAACAATGATTTTGCAGCATTGGATTCGGGTTGTTTAACTACTTTTTTTGTAACCACTTGCTTTCACCCTACAATTCTTACCGACAGTACTTTTCAAGATTGTGGCTCAACTTCAGGATATACTGTTAGTGGAAGATATTATCCAAATGATAGTATTTACTTCAAATTAAAACATTGTGCAGCCCCGGATTTTTATGAATATTTCGGAAAAAAAATACAAACCCAAACAGGTATTTTAAATAGCAAAATATTAAATGTAGAAATACAAACCTATCCCAACCCAGCAAATGATAAAATATTTATAAATGGCATAACATCACAAAAAAACACAAGAGTAATACTTTATAATAATATAGGGGAAGTTATAATCAATAAAAATAATGCAACAGAAATAGATGTTTCGGGCATACCTAATGGTATTTATTTTTTAAAACTGCAAAACGAAACGGGAATTGAAAATAGAAAAGTGTTGGTGCAACATTAGTATAAGCCTAACAAAGGTGGTACGGGAGGTAATTTTGTATTTAGCAGTGGCAATAGCCTTGCACGAGGTGTAGATTATGTATTACTCGATAAAGGAACCGAGATAAGTGGAACAGCAACCTTTCAAGCAGATGTATTGCCTTGCTGGGAACGAACTCCTTCTCGAAGTCCAATTATATCAAACTCTTCACCCATGCCAACTAACTATTTAAAAATGTATAACCATGCACATAAAAAAGATTAAACCCAAATACTGTATATTAATATTACTATTTTTCAATATTTTGAAATTGAATTCCCAAATTAATTTATATGAACTATTGGGAGATTATAATACAGATGCAAATCACTTAAGCACATTTAATGGCCCTATTATTAATACCTATCACAATGTGAAAACCCGTTTTGTATATAACGTACCAATTACCAGTTGTGACACACTTGATATATTAGATTCAATTAATACTACAGGGTTTCATAGTTCAGGTTGGAGGATTGAAATTCGTTTAGATAGTACTTTTTGGAATTGCGGTAGTAGTATTAATTATAATGTTAGTGGCAAATATTTTCCAAACGATAGTATTTACATAAAACTTAGAAATGGTCCGAATCCCGATTTTTACGAATTTTTTGGAAAAAAAATACAAACTCAAACTGGTATTTCAAATAACAGTTTGTTAAATACGCATTTACAAGTATATCCAAATCCTGCTAATGATAAAGTTTATTTAAACGGAGTTTCAGAACAATCAAATACGAACACATTACTTTATAACAGTATGGGTGTAATTGTTTCAGCTAAAAATAATGCTACAGAAATTGATGTTTTAAATTTACCAAACGGGATTTATTGTTTAAAAATTCAGTATACAAAAAGTGTGATAAGTAAAAAAATAATAGTACAACATTAAAAGTTTATTAGGTAGAATTGCTGAAAGAATGGGGCTAACGCCCCATTCTTTATCACCCATTTTCCCATACAGCTACTCCCATATTATACTCACGTATTAAAATGTTTATCTCACGCATTTTAATCTTTCAACCTCGAGCACAAAAATGTTTATCTCACGAACTTTAATCTTTATCTCGAACATAAAAATGTTTATCTCTCGCATTTTAATCTTTATCTCGAGAACAAAAATGTTTATCTCTCGCATTTCAATCTTTATCTCGAGCATAAAAATGTTTATCTCACGCATTTTAATCTTTACCTCGAGCATAAAAATGTTTATCTCACGAACTTTAATCTTTACCTCAAGCATAAAATTGTTTATCTCTCGCATTTTAATCTTTATATCGAGCATAAAAATTTTTATCTCACGCATTTTAATCTTTACCTCAATCATAAAAATATTTATCTCTCGGCACAATATTTTTATTTTCCCAATGTTATTACCATAATTTAACCCTTAAAAACATAATTATTATGGCATCAACAACCGAAAGCTCATTTGGAGCAAAACTCCGTAGAGCACAAGATTTACTAACCTTTATTCAAGGTTTTTCAGGTTATGCACCACCTCGTGTACAAGAAAGTGCAACAGGTTTTGGAACATTAGTAACCACAATCATTGCTTCCAACACTTCCGAAGCAACAACACAACAGCAATATAAAGCCGTTGTAGATGCTCGATAAGCAGCATTCAAATCAAATCCAGTATCAATAACCAAACTTTTACCACAAATAAAAGGAGCTATCGAATCCCAATATGGTAAAAAATCTACCGAAGCAGTTTCTGCAAACGCAATTATTAAAACAATGCGAGCATCAAAATTAATTGTAACACCAGCAGCTCCATCCACAGACCCGAATAATCCGACAACAGCACAAGTACTTTCACAATCCGAAAAATCCTACGGTTCGCAGACACAATATTTTAACGACCTAATAAATACAATTAGTCAGTTTACAGTTTATGCTCCATCCAACAATAATATAAAGTTGGTTCAGCTACAAGCCTTTTCAACAAGTGTTACGACCTTGAATAATGCAGTTGCACAAAAATTACAACCATTAAAAACAGCTCGTGCAACACGGACGGCAACGTACATCGACCTAAAAGACAGAGTACAACGTATCAAACAATACGTTAAATCTCAATACGGACTTAAATCCAACGAATACAGCCTTATCAAAGGAATAAAAGTATAAGTAATTGCCACCCACAAGGGCAAGCACATTTAAAAACCGCTCAAGCCACCCTCAGCCAAAGTTTTTAAAAGAGCTTGCCCTTTTCAATCGCTCGTTCCTGCTAATTATAACCTGACGTGCTTTCTAATTCACCACTTCATATTCAGTTTACCTCTTTATTATCCACAGACGCATTTCATGGCAAGACAAGAAATATACGGCAGCTGCCAACACTACCTTAAAGCAAATGGGCGGTTAGTGCGTAAAGTAAGTTCATCACATTTTATTATCTTTGCCTTTAGTTCGACAGTTTTGTGCTTTTAATTGCCCATCTGCTTCAAGCTAGGGAACGTTAGCGTTCATTGGTAAAAGACAAAAGAAAGAAAAAACAATAAATTTAACAGGCGAAACCCTCTTAAAGATTAATTTCAGATGATATTCCTTTTGTAAGTGAAAAAATAACTGAAATTATTGACTTAATAACTTATGAAATCAAAATTCCGGATTAATCTCAATAATGTTTTTAGCTCCAATTTTTTATTTATTAACGAAACCTACTTACAATTACAACTATCGTTTTTTATATTCAAATCAATAGTAGCCAACACGTTCGAAATAGTATCAATATCGGCAATAACAATACGGATGTTTTTTCCTGAAGTGGTTATGCCTTCTATGGCATAGGTAGGGTAAGGTTTTTGGTGAACATTGCTTTCGTCATAATTTACTTTACCTTTTCCTTTTGTAGCTCCTATTCCTAAAAGTTCTTTTACTTCGGTATCCGTAATTTTGCTACAGGCCATTTGGCAGTTTGCTTTAGTTGTATAATCGGTTTTCTGCCATCTTAATTCCTCTATTTTAGCAGAACTAGGTAATTGACAGCCTTTGCCTTTGTATACAAAACTTACAACAAGTATACCCATTAAAAAGCCAAAACCATATAGTTTAAATCGTCTAATTAAATCAGCATTTTTACCTGGAATTGCCATTTTTTGTTAGGTTTTAAATTGGTTAATAGTTTATTTTAGTTGCTTGTAGAATAGACTTTGCTAAAAGCAAACAACCTAAAATAAAAAACTACATTCCTGCCATAAATAAATTAATGTCTTTGTAAGGAAGTTTAAACATCTCGCCTAAAGCTTTGCTGGTAAGCACTCCGTTGTATAAATAAATTCCGTTACGCACACCATCATCTCTACGGAGCATGTTTTCTACACCACCTTCTTCACCAATATTTAAAAGTATGGGTGCAAAAATAGTACTCAATGCCAATGAAGCAGTTCGCGAAACACGCGAAGCAATGTTAGGAACACAATAGTGAACTACACCGTGTTTTCGAAATATTGGTTTAGCATGATTTGTAACTTCGGAAGTTTCAAAACACCCACCTTGGTCAATACTTACGTCAATAACAACCGAACCTACTTTCATTTCGCTTACCATTGTTTCGGTAACTACACAGGGCGTTCGGCCGTTTGTAGAACGAATTGCTCCTATAACTACATCTGCCGATTTTAAATGTTTTGCTAATACTCTTGGTTCAATAACCGAAGTAAAAATACGTGTTCCAATATCGGCTTGTAATCGCCTTAAGCGGTATATGGAATTATCAAAAACTTTTACGCAAGCGCCTAATCCTAAGGCTGCTCTGGTAGCAAATTCGCCAACAGTACCTGCTCCTAATATAACAACCTCTGTGGGTGAAATACCTGAAATGCCTCCTAAAATAGACCCTTGACCATTATTTACATTGCTTAAATATTCGGCTGCAATTAATATGGATGTACTACCTGCTATTTCGCCCATCGAACGTATTACGGTATAAATATCATCCTCATCTTTTATCCAATCAAAGGCTATTGCTGTAATTTTTTTAGCCATCAATTGCTTTAAAAAATCTTCGGGTTGTACTGTAAGTTGTAAAGCCGAAATAAGTGTTTGGCGTTGTTGCATCATCTCAATTTCGGCAGGTGAGGGAGGGGCAACTTTTAAAATAATATTTGCTTTGTAAACTTCTTCTGCGCTGTAAACAATGGTTGCACCGGCTTCGCTATAATCGTGATCTTGAAAATTTGCCATTTTGCCAGCGTTTGTCTCAATCACTACCTGGTGTCCATTATTTACTAATAAGGCAACAGCATCGGGTACCAAAGCTACACGGTTTTCTTGAAACGAAATTTCTTTAGGAATACCAATGAACAATTTTCCTTTTTTACGACTTACTTCAAGCATTTCTTCTTGAGGCATTAAAGCTGTTTGAGTTAACGATGCCAAAAGTTCTTTAGATGTTTTCATTTGCTGACAGGTATAGTACAATTATAGTTTTAACAAATTTATGAAATGTATTTGTACGGTTTTTTTTATTGCAAAAGAGTTATTAAGGTTTGATTGTTAATCATGCACTTCTTTTATTTTATTTGCAGTTATAATCCGTTTTAAACCATCCAAAGTTATATTAACTACTACACAATCATTTGGAATTAATTCTGCAATTTTTTCGGGCCATTCAATAAAACAAAAAGCGTTAGAATAAAAATAATCTTCGTAACCTAAGTCATAGGCTTCGTTTATGGATTTTATTCTATAAAAATCGAAGTGGTAAATTTTTTCTCCATTATCTGAAAGGTATTCATTTACAATTGAAAAAGTAGGACTGGTAATGTTATCTTTTACGCCAATTTCGGAGCAGATAGCTTTGATGAACGTAGTTTTACCTGCACCCATTTGGCCGTTAACAGCAAATATTTTTTTATCAGAAAATGTTTCCAATAGTTTTTTTGCAGCAATAGGTAGCTCCGATAGATTATTGACTGTAATTGAATAAGTCATTTGGTAACTTGTTAATTTATTTTGAACTTAACGTAATGAACGGGATAATCATTTCCTCTAATGATAATCCACCATGCTGAAACGTATTGCGATAATAATTTACATAGTAGTTGAAATTATTTGGATACGCAAAAAATTTATCTTCCTTTACAAAAACAAAGGCACTACTAACATGTTGTTTCGGTAAAAAAACATCGGCAGGGTTACGGATTTCAAAAACATCTTTTTTTACATAATCCAAACTTTTACCTTGCTTATATCGTAAATTGGTATTTACATTTTTATCACCAACAACTTTGGATGGTTCCGAAACTTTAATGGTTCCATGGTCGGTAGTAATTACCAGTTTGCATTTTTTTGCAGCAATTTGTTTTAAAATATCATGTAGTGGCGAATGCTCAAACCAGGATAATGTAATTGAGCGATACGCTTTTTCATCATCAGCCAACTCTCTAATAACTTCCATTTCGGTCCGAGCATGCGATAACATATCCACAAAATTATACACTATTACATTTAATTTATTTTGAAGTAAATTACTTATGTTTTCCGATAATTTTTTTCCTGCCGCATGGTTTGTTATTTTGTTGTAACTAACTTTCACATCTTTTCCTAAGCGTTTTAATTGATCTATCAATAATTCTTCTTCATGCAAATTTTTACCACCTTCTTCTTCATCATTTAACCATAATTTAGGGAAGCGTTTTTCGATTTCGGAGGGCATTAAACCTGCAAAAAAAGCATTGCGAGCGTATTGTGTAGCAGTTGGTAAAATACTACTGTACAAATCTTCTTCTTCAATTTTAAAATATTCCGACACAATTGGTTGTATTATTTTCCATTGATCGTAACGTAAATTATCAATTAAAACAACAAAGGTTGTTTCCTCTTTATCAAGCAATGGAGCTACTTTAGCTTTAAATATAGTGTGTGAAAATAATGGGGCATTGGGCGTTTTTCCATTTATCCAACCTACATAATTATTTTCGATAAACTTACCATACAATTTATTTGCTTCGGACTTTTGCATTTTTAAAATTTCAATCATACTTTCATCCTTGCTCTTGTCTAGTTCAAGCTCCCAATAAACAAGCTTTTTATACACATCTAGCCACTCATTCCAGCTTAATCGGTCGCTTAGCGACATACCAATTTGTCTAAATTCCTGTTGGTAATTAGAAGTGGTTTTTTCACTTATCAACCGCTTATTATCCAATGTTTTTTTTAGTGAAAGTAAAATCTGATTAGGGTTTACAGGTTTAATAAGGTAATCCGATATTTTTGAACCAATGGCATCTTCCATTACATACTCTTCTTCACTTTTGGTAATCATAATTACAGGTAATTCAGGATACTTTGCTTTTAAATGAGTTAGCGTTTCTAATCCAGAAATACCTGGCATATTTTCGTCAAGCAAAATACAGGCATATTCATTTTTACTAATGAGCTCTATTGCTTCATCACCACTTTTTGCCGCTTGAACTTCATATCCTTTATCTTTTAAAAATAAAATATGCGGCTTCAATAAATCTATTTCATCATCAGCCCAAAGCACATTAATTTTTTCCATATCTAAATTCATTTTATATTTGGTGTTAAAGTTAATTAATATATAACTATTCAAGCTACTTTAATAGTGTGATGTTTTGCATATTTAATTAATTTTGTGAAATACATTAATTCAAAACAGAAGAGGAACATTTTATCAATGGCTGTAATTTTAAACAAACGAAAAATTTTTAATGATCCTGTTTATGGATTTGTTCCAATTGAATACGATGTTATTTTTAATTTAATTGAACATCCCTATTTTCAAAGGTTACGAAGAATAAAACAATTAGGTTTAACCAATCTAGTTTATCCTGGTGCATTGCATACAAGGTTTCATCATGCCATGGGTGCAATGCATTTAATGAGAGAAGCCATCGAGGAGATTCGATCAAAAGGACATGTAATTACTGAAGATGAAGCAAAAGCTGTTACAATAGCTATACTACTGCATGATATTGGCCATGGTCCTTTTTCGCATGCTTTGGAGCATAGTATTGTAAACAATGTAACTCACGAAGATATTTCTGAGTTATTTATGAGCAAACTAAATGACGAGTTTAATGGAGAATTATCGTTAGCTATTCAAATATTTAAAAATAAATATCCTAAAAAATTTCTGCATCAATTGGTATCAAGTCAGCTTGATATGGATAGATTAGATTATTTAAAACGCGATAGTTTTTTTACAGGAGTATCCGAAGGGGTAGTTAGTTCCGATCGGATTATTAAAATGCTGAATGTTGTTAACGACCATTTGGCTGTTGAAGCAAAAGGTATTTATTCGATTGAAAAATTTATCATCGCTCGTAGGCTAATGTATTGGCAAGTTTATTTGCACAAAACTGTTTTAAGTGCAGAGAATTTATTGGTAAATATTTTAAAACGAGCAAAAGAATTAGCAGTAAAAAAAGTTGATTTATTTTGCACTCCAGCATTAAAAACATTTTTATACAATCAATATAGTGCAAAAGATTTTAAATCCAAACCGGAATTATTAAACATTTTTGCAGACTTAGATGATAATGATATAATGGCATCTATAAAGGTTTGGGCAAAAAATTCCGACAAAGTTCTTTCTATGCTTTGTTCTAATTTAGTAAATCGTAAGTTATTTAAAGTGGAAATGCAAAGTGCTCCTTTTAAAGCAAGTAAAATAAATAAGATAAAAACAGAAATAAAAAAACGATTTAACTTAACTGATAAGGAAGTAAACTATTTTGTTTTTGCAGGTACAGTTGCTAACGATGCTTATCGTTCAGATAAAATTGGAATAGATATATTATTTAGAGATGGTTCTACTGTCGATATTACCAAAGCTTCAGATCAATTAAATATTGATGTGTTGGCAAAAACTGTAAAAAAATATTATTTATGTTTTCCAAAATCTATTGTTAGCTAAGTATTTTAAATGACAATTTTTTTTAAACTTTGTATGGTTAACAATTAAATTTAACCATACAACCGCTAATAAATTATTTATTATAAATTTGGACTCATATTTCTAACTTAGAAGAGCAATACTAAAATAATTCATTCAAATTAATAATGAGCGTAAAGCAAAGAACTTTAAAAAATTCAATAACTATTTCAGGTGTTGGATTACATACCGGAAAACAAACAAATTTAACATTCCGACCTGCCCCAGAAAATCACGGATACAAATTTCAACGTGTTGATTTACCAGGCAATCCAATTATTAATGCTGATGTTGACAATGTTGTAGATACATCGCGTGGTACCACTTTAGAACAAAATGGTGCTCGTATTTATACTACAGAACATGTTTTGGCAGCTTTAGTTGGGATGGAAATAGATAATGTATTGATGGAAATGGATGGTCCTGAAATGCCTATTATGGATGGTAGTTCAATGCCTTTTATTAAAAAGCTTGAAGAGGCGGGTAATGTTGAACAAAATGCCGAACGAATTTATTTTGAATTAACTGAAAACTTAACTTTTGAAGATCCAATAAAACAAGTTGAAATGCTTGCTGTTCCTCAAAACGAATTTAGGGTTACTGTAATGGTTGATTATAATTCGGATGTTTTAGGAACACAGCATGCTCATATTTATAAAATAAGCGATTTTAAAGATGAAATTGCTATGTGCCGAACATTTGTTTTTTTGCACGAATTAGAAGCTTTACTTGCGCATGATTTAATTAAAGGTGGCGATTTAAATAATGCTATCGTATTAGTAGATAAAGAAGTTTCGGAAGAAAAAATTAATCATTTAAAAAAGATTTTCCATAAAGAGGATATGGAAATAAAAGGTAAAGGTGTTTTAAATAATACAACACTTCATCATTTTAACGAACCTGCTCGTCATAAATTATTAGACATTGTTGGTGATTTAGCATTAGTTGGAGTACCCTTAAAAATGCACATATTGGCTGCTCGTCCAGGACATGCTGGTAACATTGCATTTGCAAAAAAAATAAAAGAATTAATAAAATCAAAAAAGAAAGAACCTAAAAAGTTTAATCTTGAAAAAAATCCTATTTACAATATAAACGACATTACTAAAATGTTGCCTCATCGTTTTCCTTTTTTAATGGTTGATAAAATAATTGAAATGGATAGCAATAGCATTGTTGGGGTGAAAAATGTAACCCTAAACGAACCCTTTTTTCAAGGTCATTTTCCTGACAATCCAATCTTTCCAGGTGTAATGCAACTTGAGGCGATGGCACAGGTTGGTGGTATTTTTGCGCTGTCTCAAGTTCCTGATCCTGAATTTTACAGTACCTATTTTATGAAAATTGATGGTGTGAAATTTAAACAAAAAGTTATTCCAGGTGATACTTTAGTTTTTCAACTAACACTAGAAAGCCCTATTCGTAGAGGGTTGGTAAATATGCGTGGCATTGGATTTGTAAATGGTAAAGAAGTTTGCGAAGCAACGATGCTTGCGCAAATAATAAAAGACAAACAACCTAAAGAGGTTAATACTATATTAACTCAATAAATACTATGAATTTTATTCACCCATCAGCTAAGATAGGATCCAATGTTACTATTTCTCCCTTTTCATATATTGACGAAAATGTAGAAATTGGTGACGGTACTTGGATTGCCCCAA
>CANCPZ010000081.1 GCA_947380175.1 Bacteroidota bacterium
CGGCATAAAAAAACGATTCGTTTTCTTGTAATGAATCATTTGTACGCAAACTTGTAAACAACTTAATAGGTGTAAAACGAAACTTAGAGGCACAAACAGGTGCTCCAACCATAGATATTACCAAGTTAACTCCAATAGTTCTTAAAAAAGTGCTTTTACCTGCCATGTTTGCACCTGTTAAAAGATCAACTTTAGGCAACCCTTGAATTACGTAATTATTGGTAATCAAATTATTGTGATTGATTAATGGATGACCAATATTTTCGGCTTGAATTAAAAATTGATCTTCCACAACTTCAGGAAATGAATAATTTGGATGATTATATGTAAAAAGGCCAAGACTAATAAAAGCATCGAATTCTCCTATAATATCAATCCATTTAATAAAATCATCCTTATGCTTTGTTCTCCATTTCTCAATCATTTTTACCACATTGATATCCCATAAAAGAAAACCGTTTAACAATGCTGCAACAAGTATGTTTAAGCGAAAATCTAATTTATTCACTGATTTTTTTAATTGCAAAATGCTACTACTGGAAGACACTTCGGAATAAAAATTTGAACTCAATGTATTTAGAATTATTGAATTAAATTTTTCAGATTCAACTGAAGCAATAAGGGAAACATATTTATCAATTGAATAAAATTTTCGACTTAGTGTATCATGAATTGGATTAATAATTTTGAGATTAAATGCCGTAATAAATAAATTTACTAAAAACAATAAAGTAAAAACTCCAGATGGTAAGAGATTGAAAATATAAAGAACAAACACTGCGATTGTGACACATGGAAATAAAACAGAAATAACATTCATCGGTCCGACTGAGAATTTATTCGTTTCACCCAACCACTCATTGATGATTTCTCTATCATCAGAATTTTCATTTTTCTCAATACCAAGAGCCATAAAATTTAAACACCATTCGGGTTTTTCAGAAAGCTCTTGAACAGCCTCTTGCCTTTGAAGGATTTCGGATTTGTTTTGAAATGGGTTTATAAGCCAACCTGCTAATTTTACTCTACCTGTATATGTTGAAGTCCTGTTTAGTATTTGGAATATTGATTTTTTTCCAAAGATGTCTAAATCAGCAACAAAATCATGCTGTTTATCAATAAACTCTTTCCCTTCATAAAACTGTTCAAATTTATTATTTAACAAATCAATTTCTACATCATTAACCTTTATAAGATTTTTTAAAAAATTAATTTTTCGAGATATTTTAAGCTCAATATGCAGCAAAAAAAGAAATACAACAACAATAAAAGGAATAATGCCGAATGATAAGAAAGGGGAACTTTTAAAGAAAAATAAAAACGCACTTAAACTTATCACAAACAAAAATAATCTGCTGTAAAAAATACTGTTTAATTGATTTTTTTGAGCTGCAATTTTTTTATTGCATTGTAGATTACGTGTGTTATAAAATTCCAATAAGTTATGCATTTGTTTTCTATAAAATATTAAAATTTGAACTTTTTAGTTAGTTAATAGCAATAAGTACAATACTTTTAAAAATAGATTTTACTTCGAGAAAGTATCGTAATTATTGTTCGCAAAAATTAATTTTTCAATAATATCTGCACGTTTAGCAATCAAATTCTCAATTACATTTCGCTTATGCCTAACTAATCGTAATAATCTCCATCGACCGGTTATTTTTTTCTTCAACGAATAAAAAAATAATAAAAAGGAGCCTAGCAAAATTACAGAGAGCGCAAAAACAAAAAGAAGTATCCAATTATGAAATAAAAACATAACAACTATGAGTTGAATTAAAAAATAAATCAACCACAAAATCATCGACATATTTACACATACAGAATCGTAAAATTCTACTTTTTTTATTTTTTTATCACTAAATCTTTTCGCAATATAAAAAGGCAAATAATTAAATATTAAACCTAATAAATAAAAAGGTGTTCCAATCCAGATAACAAAAAACTCAATAAAAAAATCAACGATGTTCGTTTTATTAATTATTTCTGAACGAAACAGGTGATCTCTAAGTTTATGTTCAGTTAATAATTTATTATAATTTGAGACTACTAGATTTATCGATTTGATTAGTTCGGAGTTGTATACATCATTATGATTAATAACATTGACCATTTTTCGTTTGAGAAGATATTTTTTCTCTACATCAGTTGCTTTACCATCTTCTCCAAATTCATTCCAATATATTTCTTCAATATTTTTAACTAACCGATCATTATCTGCATTATCAATGGTAATAATTAATTCGGAAATTTTATCCTGAAGAATTTTGGTAAAAGTGTTAATTGTTCTAACCTTATCAAGTGTGTATCGCTCTTTATAATCAACTAAAGAAATAGGCACTCCAAATTCGACAAATAAATGGCTACGAAATTTTTTTTTAAATGAATAATTAATGCCAATTGGAATTACAACAACCTCTTTTTTAAAATCGAATGACTCTTCGGTTTGAAATATAATTCTTGACAAGCCTTTTTTTAAAGGTTGAAGCCTTTGTTCCTGAACACAAATGGCCTCTGGAAAAATTAACAATGCTTTATTTTCAGCTAATAATCGCCGACACTCTTCAAAAGTTTTATCATTTTTTTTTATTTCGCTATACCCCTCCTGAAGTCTGTATATAGGACTCATATTCATACTATTAAATGCCCATTTTGCTAATCGACCTTTAAATACATCCCCCCTTGCAAAAAAACGAATTTTTTGAGAAAGGACCATTGCAATAACTATTGGGTCAATAAATCCATTGGTATGATTAGGAGCAAATACAATGGGTCTATCAGTTGGGATATTTTCATGACCCTTAAATTTGTATTTATAAAAAATACGATAAAAAATATTTGTCAATGATTTTAAAAGAAAGTACAGCACGTTCTAATCTATTTTTTAAAAATGAAGAATTTAAATTGATTTGTTTATTAAAAAAAGTTAAGACCTTAAAAAGGTTAGGCGTTGTCCTTTTTCTAGTTCATTAAAAGTACCATTATCGTATATCAATTTACCATTAACAAAAGTATGTGTAACTTTCGAATGGAAGGTAAATCCTTCAAATGGAGACCATTTACATTTGTATAGTAAATTAGACTTTTCAACTTTCCAGGAATTATGAATATCAACTAAAACTAGATCGGCAAAATAACCTTCTTTAATGTATCCCCGTTTCTCAATTTGAAAACAGTCAGCAACAGCGTGAGCCATTTTTTCAGCAATTTTTTCTAACGTTATTTTTCCTTGATGATACAACTCTAACATAGTTACAAGTGAATGCTGAACCAATGGCCCGCCAGATGGAGCTTTAAAATAAGTTTGATTTTTTTCTTCTATTGTATGAGGTGCGTGATCTGTTGCAATGACATCAATTTTATTGTCGAGAACACCTTGTAAAATAGCATCTCTATCTTCTTTTGTTTTAACAGAAGGGTTCCATTTTATTAGAGAACCTTTTATTTTGTAATCCTCATCGCTAAACCAAAGGTGATGAATACAAGCTTCGGCAGAAATCCGTTTTTGTTTTAAAGGTATCGTATTATCAAATAAATCCAATTCTTTTGCTGTTGAAATATGAAGAATATGTAGGCGCGTATTATATTTTTTTGCTAATTGAACTGCTAATGAAGATGATTTGTAACAAGCTTCTTCACTTCGAATTAATGGGTGAAATTCCATCGGCACATCGTCTCCATACTTTTCTTTATAAATTGCTAAATTATTTTTGATTATTTCCTCGTCTTCGCAATGTGTAGCAATTAACATTTTACATTTCGAAAATAATGCTTCTAATGTTTCTTTTTTATCAACTAACATATTACCGGTTGAAGAACCCATAAAAACTTTTATTCCACAAACATTTGATGGATTTGTTTTTAAAACTTCATCAATATTATCATTAGATGCTCCCATAAAAAAAGAATAATTAGCCAATGAAACCTCCGATGCTCGTTGGTATTTTTCTTCTAATAGTTCTTGCGTAAATGTATTTGGAATAGTATTCGGCATTTCCATAAAAGATGTTATACCACCTGATACAGAAGCCTTTGCTTCTGTATAAATTTCTCCCTTATGAGTTAAACCTGGCTCACGAAAATGCACTTGATCATCAATACAACCTGGAAACAAATAAAGACCAGATGCGTCAATTATATTATTAGGAATTGTATTTATTTCATTTTCAGAAACTTTTACAATATAATTATTTTCAATTAACACATTGCCTATAAAAGACTTGCCTTCATTTACAATGGTTGCATTTTTAATTAATGTTGTTGCCATTTAATTTTATTAAAAAAGCTCTTATTAAAAGAGCTTTCGTTTATTTTATTTTTTTAAATCTCATTTGAAGTACGCCCCAAAAAGCTTCTTTAAAAATGCCTTTACTCATTTTTGAAACACCTTCGGTTCTATCAATAAAAGTTATTGGCACTTCAACTATTTTAAACCCTAATTTATAGGCTGTATATTTCATTTCTATTTGAAATGCATACCCTACAAATTTTATATTATCAAAATCTATTCTTTCGAGTACGCTACGTTTGTAGCATTTAAAACCGGCTGTTGTATCATAAACTGGCAACCATAAAACCATCCGAACATACAACGAAGCGTAATAAGACATCCAAACTCTTCCTTTAGGCCAATTTTCAATCTTACCTCCTACTACATTCCGAGAACCTATTGCCATATCTGCTCCATTTACACAGGCTTCACGCAAACGAATTAAATCATCTGGATTATGGGAAAAATCGCAATCCATTTCAAAAACATATTCATAATTACGCGCTAAAGCCCATTCAAAGCCGTGAATATAAGCTGTACCCAATCCAAGTTTACCTGTGCGTTCTTCAAGAAATAACTTATCGGAAAAATTTTGTTGTAGGCTTTTTACAATATTGGCTGTTCCATCAGGAGAACCATCGTCAACAATTAAAAGATGAAATGGAAAATCCAAAGAAAAAACTTTGCGAATCATTCGCTCTACATTTTCTTTTTCGTTGTAAGTTGGTATTATAACTAGACTATCTGACACGTAATATTTATTTTATGAACGAAGGTAATTGAAATTAAGGACGTATTTAAGTTTTAACAATTTTTATAAAAAAATATTTTTTATTTACCCTGTAAATCACAGACTTACTTTACTAAATACATATAACTTTTAAGTACGATGAAAAAATTAGTTTATATTATTGCACCAGCTTTAATTTCATCAACCACAGCAGGATCTAGTAATGTGGAAGTATCACCGATATTAGATAAATCATTTTCTGCAATTTTTCGTAAAATCCTTCTCATAATTTTCCCACTGCGTGTTTTTGGTAAACCTTTTACAATTTGAATTTTATCGGGCTTTGCAATAGGACCCATAAATTTTGTAACTGTTTCAACAATTTCTTTTTTCAAATTATCGGTATCATTTCTCTCGTGATCACAAATTACAAAAGCATAAATCCCATACCCTTTAATGTCATGTGGAAAACCAACAACTGCACTTTCCACAATATCTTTGTGCTCATTGATTGCATTCTCAATTTCGGCAGTACCTAATAAATGGCCCGAAACTTTTAATACATCATCTACCCTTCCTGTTATTCTGTAATACCCTTCATGATCTCGCTTACAACCATCGCCAGTAAAATAATATCCCTTATAATGATTGAAATATGTTTCTTTTGCACGCTGATGATTTCCATAAGTAGTTCGAATAATACCTGGCCACGGAAATTTAATACACAACCTGCCTTCAACATCATTTCCTTGCAATTCGTTTCCTTTTTCATCCACTAAAACGGGCTGAATTCCTGGCAATGGAAATGTAGCATACCCAGGTTTTGTTTTTGTTATTCCAGCTAAAGGCGAAATCATAATTCCACCTGTTTCGGTTTGCCAGTATGTATCCACAATCGGACAGTTTTTTTTACCGATATTTTCATCATACCAATGCCATGCTTCTTCATTAATGGGCTCACCTACGCTTCCTAATACTCTTAATGAATCTAATTTATATGGAGTAACGAAAGCTAATCCTAATGCTTGTAATGATCTTATAGCTGTTGGTGCTGTATAAAATATATTTACTTTATGTTTATCAATAACACTCCAAAATCTACCTGCATCCGGATATGTAGGAATACCTTCAAACATAAGGGTTGTTGCCCCTGCAAGTAATGGGCCGTAAACCAAATAAGAATGTCCTGTAATCCAACCTACATCTGCAGTACACCAAAACACATCACCTTCGTTGTATTGAAAAACATTCCTAAATGTATAATCAGTGTATATCATATATCCTGCTGTGGTATGGACTACGCCTTTGGGTTTTCCGGTTGAGCCAGATGTGTAAAGAATAAATAGGATATCCTCTGCATCCATAGTTTCAGCAGGACAATCTCCTGAAACTATTTTTATTTCATCGTGCCACCAAACGTCTCGATTTGGTTGCATTACTATATGTTCTCCAGTACGTTGTAAAACAACAACTTTATTAACCGATGGACAAGATTCTAAGGCTTCGTCAACAACACTTTTCAAAGGAATATCTTTTGTCCCACGAAAACCACCATCGGATGTAATTACCATACTGCATTCCGAGTCCGTAATTCTATCCGTAAGGGATTTAAAAGAAAAACCTCCAAAAACAACTGAATGAACAGCTCCAATTCTGGCACAAGCCAGCATAGCAATTGCAAGCTCAGGAACCATTGGCAAATAAATACAAATGCGATCCCCTTTTTTTGCACCATTATTTTTTAAAACATTTGCAAACTTACACACCTCCAAATGAAGCTCATTGTAAGAAATTTCCCTTGCCTGTTCGTTTGGATTATTTGGTTCCCATAAAATTGCAGTTTGATTTCCTATTGATGCAAGATGGCGATCAAGCGCATTTTCGGTAATGTTTAGTTTTCCGTTGACAAACCAATTTATTTGAGGCTCATCAAAATTCCAATCAAGCACTTTATCCCATTTTTTTTTCCAAGTAAATTGTTCGGCCTGTTCTGCCCAAAATTCTTCGGGTGCTAAAACGCTTCGATTATATTCTCTTTCGTATTGCTCAAAGGTGTTTATCCGTTTCATATCCCAATTTATTATGTTACCCGTTTATTATAATATGCAATATAATTAAACCATTTTACATGAAAATAGTGTACCCAAAATTAACAAAAAGAAAATGAGCTTTTTGCATTAATTCGAATAATTATTAGAACCAAAATTGGTATTAAAACTACATAATCGCAATAATCTAATTTAAATCGAAAATATTTTATAATTTGCAACAATAACTTAACTACTAAGAAAGATTTTAAAATTATTGATATAAAAAATGAAAACTAAACAACAACAAAAGGAAGAAGAAAGCTTAATATTTGGTTTACGAGCAATTATTGAAACTATAAAAGCAGGGAAAGAAGTTGATAAACTATTTGTACAAAGTGGTTTAAAAAGTGAATTATATAGCGAACTGATGAGTTTGTTGAAAGAAAAAAATATAGCATTTCAATACGTACCCATCGAAAAATTAAATCGATTAACTTCTAAAAATCACCAAGGTGTTGTTGGTTACATTTCATCAATTACCTACCATAAAATAAAAAATATATTACCCGAAATTATTGAGAAAGGGAAAGCTCCTTTACTATTAATTTTAGACCGAATTACTGATGTGCGCAATTTTGGTGCAATTGTTCGTACCGCCGAATGCTCGGGTGTTGATGCGATAATTATCCCTAGCTATGGTGCTGCACAAATTAATGCCGATGCAATAAAAACTTCGGCAGGAGCACTATTAAAAGTACCAGTTTGCCGCGAAGAAAATTTAAAATCTGTTATTGATTTTTTAAAAGAATGTGGTGTGCAAATTGTTGCCTGTACCGAAAAAACTACCGATTATTATTTCCAAATTGATTTTACTGTACCTACTGCTATCATAATGGGTTCGGAGGAAGATGGAATATTAAATGAATATTTACAAAAATCAGATGCCAAAGCTAAAATACCATTATTGGGTGGCATTGCTTCGTTAAATGTTTCGGTTGCTACTGGGATAATTTTATATGAAGCTGTAAGCCAAAGGTTGGTAAATTAAGTTAACTAGCTAAAAATATTTCAATCAACTTCACAACAAATTGGATAATCAATCCACTGACTTTTACATTAACAATAATTATTGCAGGACTTTCATATACATATTTTGAATCATTTTTTCTTGTTTTCAAAAATAAATTTTGATAGTAACACTCAGAAATCCATTAAAAAAATTGGACTTTTGATTTATTCATTTTAATATAAAAAAATATTTGTATCCTTTTGCAAAAATTACGTTATGCTAGTAAATCTTACAAAATTTACAAAAAAAGCATGAAAAAAATATTTTCAATTACCGTATTAGTGTTAATACAAATAACCACTTTTGGACAATTAGATACCAAAGAAATAAATAATTCGTTGGCGAAAATTAATGATAGCTTTTATGCTTCAAAATATGAAGTTTCAAATAAAATATATATGTCATTTTTGAATTCTTTAAAACAATCAAAAAAATTAAATTTATTAGCTATTGCACAAATTGATACATTAAAATGGACAGACAAATTAACTTACAATCCACCTTATACTCAGTACTATCATAGCCACCCTGCGTATCAAAATTACCCTTTGGTAAATATAAGTTATGAAGGAGCTACTCTTTTTTGCGAATGGTTGACAGAGCAATACAATGCAGACAAAAAAAGAAAATTTAAAAAAGTACTTTTTCGACTTCCTTCAGAAAAAGAATGGATACTTGCCGCTCAAGCAGCTGACAGCAATGCTATTTACCCCTGGGAAGGTAATGAGCTTCGGAACAAAGAAGGACAAGTTTTGTATAATTATAAACGTAAAATAAAAGATACCATGTGGATTGATGGTAAATATGTAGAAAACATAGATGTAACTACGCCAGTAAAATCTTATTGGAAAAATAAATTTGGAATATACAATATGGGTGGAAATGTTGCTGAAATGATAAATACAAAAGGAATAGTAAAAGGTGGCAGCTGGAGAGATGACTCAGCGTATTTAAAAATTAATAAAAAATATAATTACGATGGAAAGCCACAAACATTTGTCGGCTTTCGATATTTTGCTGAAATTATTGAAAGGTAAAACAATTTATGTCCTTTCATGAAATAGAGAGAAGTAATAAAAAAAGTATTATGTCTCCAACAATTAAACACATTTGATCAATCTGATTAAAAAAAATAATGCGTATTTAAGTCTTACAATAAACCTTTTGGGTAACAAAATAAACTTTAGTACATTTAATAAATATTAAAAAAAAGGTTTTAGTAAAGAGAATATTTAAATTAGTAAAGCACATATGATTTTTTTTTTGAAAAAACATTTTACTTTCATTGCTCTTTTTTTGATTGTATTTATTTCTCGTATTCCATTTATTTTTGCCGGCTATGGCATTGAAGAAGATTCGTGGGGTATTGCGTTGGCTACATTTCACACCAACCTTTCGGGAATATACGAACCATCACGTTTGCCGGGGCATCCTGTACAAGAGCTTATTTACTCAGCATTGTGGGGCTATAGCCCTGTTTTATTTAATGGTCTGTCGGCTTTTTTTAGCGCCATTGCAAGTTTATTTTTTGCACTGATTTTAAAACAGTTAAACTTCAAACATTTTTTTATTGCTGCACTTTCCTTTGCATTTGTTCCGGTGTTTTTTATAAGCAGCACCTACACCATTGATTTTGTGTGGACAGAAGCATTTGTATTAATCAGTTTATTTTTAATACTAAAAGATAAAGTTATTTTATGTGGCATTTTTCTTGGATTAGCCATTGGATGCCGCATTACCTCTGGAGCCATGTTATTACCATTTATGATTATCGTTTGGGAACAAAATAATTTTAAAAAAAACACGATTCATTTTTTACAAATAGCTATTGCATCATTACTCATTTCAATCCTTGTATTTACTCCAATTTTTGAGCAGCTCGGTTGGTCATTTTTAATGTATTACGACCAATTTGCTTATCCACCAATTTCGAAAGTGGTATATAAATTAACATTAGGAGTGTTTGGCTTTGTTGGTGTATTAGCAATATTAATAAGTGTTGTAGCAATCCTTTTCAATAAAAACAAAGAGCATATTGGTAAATCGTTTGAAAAAAAACTAGACAAAAAAATAATTATTGCAAGCTACATTGTTATAATTTTATTCACCATTTCATATTTCCGATTGCCACAAAAATCGGGTTACCTGATTCCTGTTTTACCTTTTGTAATTTTACTTTTAGGATATTATTTAAATGCTAAAGTTTTTAGATTAATATGTATTGCTTTAACATTTTCCTCATTTGCTTTTAGCATTAATCTTACCGATAAACTACGCGGGGCAACACATTCAAAACTAGCAACAACTTATACTATATCGGGACAAGAGATTTTTTTTGACCCATTAACAGGGCCAATTTATTCGGATTACTCCAAGCGTAAACAAAAAATAAAATACACAAATGATGTTCTCGAAAAAGTAAAAACTATAAATAAAAAAACGGTTATTATTGCGGGTTGGTGGTATAACCAGATTATGGTTGAAATGATTAATAAAGTTGCAAATAAAAATGTTATTTATGAAGGTTATATCAATTCCGAAAAAATAAATAAATATATAAGCGATGGTTATACCATTTATTATTTACCCGAACAAAATAAATACAATGACGAAATGTTTAATATGAAATGTACCAAAGACTTTACAAAACCTTTTGAATTAGAATAAAACAATTCACCACACTACGTTTTTTTCTAAAAACTTCATTTTAAAAAAATACTTCCAAAAAAACAATACCTCTTGATAAAAAGCGAATCGAGATGACGTTAGTTCATTAAAATAATATGTAACTTTAAAGAAAATTAGTTTGAATTAGAAATAAAAATGAAAATGCCTACAATTAAAAAAACATACGAAATGAATGCCACACCCGAAGAGGTTTTTAACGCATTGATTGATCCCGATTTAATTGAGGATTGGTCGGGCGATGAAGCCAAAATGAGTTCGGAAGTTGGAGGTAAATTTTCATTGTGGGGCGGACAAATGTTTGGCACGAACTTAGAAATTGTAAAAAACAAAAAATTGGTTCAGGAATGGTGCTACGACCAATGGGATAAACCATCAAAAGTAACCTTCACGATCAAAGTAAAAGATAAAAAAACTTTTATTGAATTACTTCACGAAGATGTTCCTGAAAAATCCGTAAACAGCATTTCGGATGGATGGGATGCCTATTATTTAGGAGCGATGAAAGAAATGTTTGAAGAAACAAAATAATTTATTCACCTGGTAAAATGAAAAAATACTTTTTTGTTTTAATACTCTTTTTTTTCGCACAAGAAACAATTCATGCGGAACTATTTAAGTATAAAAAAAAATCTGTTACTCAATTAAAACAGCTAACGGCAAATAATTTAAGAAGCGATACTGTTGATATTTTAAAATACACCATCAATTTAACTGTTACTGATTTTACAAATAAAATAATAAGTGGCAATACGAAGATAACATTTACACCAAAAATTAATATTGTCAATAAACTTAAATTAGATTTGTTGGTTCTTTCAATT
>CANCPZ010000082.1 GCA_947380175.1 Bacteroidota bacterium
TTTTTTTATTTTTAAATCAATACCCGTACTTATCGCCCCAACGTTTCTTTAAAAAATCTCTAATTTCTTTTTCCCGTGCATTATTACCGGGTTCATAAAATTTATTGCCTGCAATGTTTTCGGGTAAATATTCCTGAGCCGAAAAATTACCTGAATAGGAATGCGAATATTCGTACTCTTTACCATAACCAATATCTTTCATTAATTTGGTAGGAGCATTTCGTAAATGAAGAGGAACGGGTAAATCGCCTGTATTTTTAACCGTTTCGATGGCACTATTAATAGCCATATAAGCCGCATTACTTTTTGATGATGTAGCCAAATATATAACGGCTTGCGATAATATAATGCGCGATTCGGGAAAACCAATTACGTTAACTGCCTGAAAACAATTAGTTGCAATAACCAATGCTGTTGGGTTTGCATTACCTATATCTTCGGAAGCTAATATTACCAACCTACGTGCAATAAATAAAGCATCCTCCCCTCCTTCTATCATTCGCGCAAGCCAATACACTGCAGCGTTGGGGTCGCTACCGCGTATGGATTTTATAAAAGCCGAAATAATATCGTAATGGTTCTCCCCTGCTTTATCATATACAGCAATGTTTTGCTGCACAATGGAATTTACTTTTTCGTTTGTTAATTCGATGGTAGTTCCTCCAATTGAATTAACAACCAATTCAAATACATTTAATAATTTTCGTCCATCTCCTCCCGAAAGACGCAACAATGCTTCGCTTTCGGTGATGGTAATATTTTTTGTTTTTAAAAACGAATCGGTTTTAATTGCCAAATCCAACATGGCAAGCAAATCGCTTTTATCAAGGTGTTTTAATATATATACCTGACATCGTGATAAAAGCGCTGATATTACTTCAAACGAAGGGTTTTCGGTAGTTGCTCCAATTAAAGTAATGGTACCTTTTTCGACAGCTCCTAATAAGGAATCTTGTTGCGATTTACTAAAACGATGAATTTCATCAATAAATAAAACAGGGTTATTTTGACCAAACAAACCATTACTTTTTGCCTTATCAATTACATCGCGTATATCTTTTACACCCGAGTTTATTGCACTCAAAGCATAAAATGGACGCTTTAGTTGATGCGCAATAATATTGGCAAGCGTTGTTTTACCAACACCCGGTGGCCCCCATAAAATAATAGAAGGCAACAGGTTTGATTCGATTGCATTACGCAAAATAGCTCCTTCGCCTACCAAGTGTTTTTGACCAATGTAGTTATCCAAACTAGTTGGACGCATGCGTTCGGCAAGTGGAGCAGTGTCTTGCATTAATCTTTCATTCCACTGTTAATCCAACATTCAATTTTATCAATTGTGGCTTGATCAAATTTAGCAGCATTGTCAGGCATAGGATCATAACCACGAAGCTGTTTTATTGAACCAAGCAAATGACCGGAAGCCGCTGATTTTTTTACCGATTCAATAGTTAGAAAGTTGTAACCCGACTTATAGGTTTCGTTATGGCAATTAGCGCAATTAGGCTCTATAATTGATTTAATATCTGCTGAATAGGTTAAAGTTTTAGAAGAACAATCTAATGGCATAAAAACCATAGGGAATTCAGATTTTGGAGCAATTGATATTGCAGTAGTTTTTTTTGTAGACTTACAAGCTGCCAGTACACTTAAAACAACAAAAGATGCTGATACAATTTTTTTCATTTGATATATTGATTTTTTAAAATTAATTCTTTTCTTTATTGTCAATTGGTCGCTTATGCTTCCATCGCTTATGCGACCATAACCAATATTGGGGAGAAGCAATAATATCCTTTTCAAGTAATCGTGTTACTTTTTCAGTAATTTCTCCGTGTTCAGTATCTTTTGGCTGATCACCAATGTCAAAAAACTCGAAGCTATAATACCCTCTTTTTTCTTTATTTATACGACCATACAAAACAGGGTAATTGTAATCTTTTCCAAATTTTTCTGTACCAAAAAGAACGCCAGTTTCCTGATTTAAAAAGTTTGTCCAATAACAGCTTCGTGGATTAGAAGGTGACTGATCAATAGCAAATATGGTAGCTGTTAAATCATTGATATGTTGATCAAAAAAAGGTTTTACTTTTCTGGCTGATACCATAATTAAACCATATCGGCTTCGAGTATTGCGCATTTTAGTATCGAAATACTTATTTGAAAGAGGAGTGTAAATGCCTACAGCCTGATGCTTAATAACTGCATCTACGGCAACTGCAAAAATTTCCCAATTGGCTAAATGGCCTCCAGCAATAATAACGCTCCGTTTCTGATCAAAATATTTATTAATTACTTCAGGATTTTTACATACCACCCGTTTTTGAACTTGCTTATTTGAAATGGTAAATGTTTTAATGCTTTCTAAAATAAGATCACTAAAGTGCCTGTAAAACTTTTTACAAATTTCGATACGATCTTTTTCCGACATTTCTGGAAACGAATTAAGAATATTTTGCTGCACAACGGCTTTTCTATATCCAAATACATAATAAAAATTAAAATATAGAAAATCAGAAATAACATACAAAACAGGAAAAGGCAGCAGCGAAATAGGAATGATAATTAAATAATAAAGTAGAAAATTTAAAACAACCATTGATAAATATATTTTTTAAAAGGACAAAAAAAAGAATCGATTCAGATTGATGTTAACTTAGTTTTTGATTACGTTTGTAACCACTTAATTTTAACAATAAAAAATCGATTTAATAAGACAAAGATAAAAGATAGTTTTAAAAAATCGGATTAATTTTTCGGCAGAATAATTGTATATGCACTAATAAATTGCAAACCAAATTAACATTAAAAACACATTAGCAAATGACACATTTAAATCAAGTAAAATCGGCAGTCTTATTTTTGGCAATTCTTTTATCAACCAATGCTTTTTCGCAAAAAAAGAAAGCAGAAAAAACAAAAGCTATCGAAGGAAGGAAATTTCAAGTACTATTTTATGAAATGAAACCTGCAGGCCGAGGTAAAGCTATTCCTGATTTTATTGAAATTAGAAAAGGTGGTGTTGTATGTAACCTAATGGAAGATAAATTGGCGTTTCCACCTACAAACTCCTACATTGTTACTTTAGATTCGACATACACTGAAGATGAAACAGAAAACAGAATCATTGAGTTTGAATCTACCATTCCGGATGGAGATTCTGATTTTAAATGGCAAGCTACCATTACCAATTACGACATAGAAGGAATTGCAACCTTATCAAAAAAAGGAATTGAGAAAAAAAGATTTGAATTTGCAGGTACAGAAAAAACAAAAAGTAAATAACGCTTTTGGAGTATTAAAAATACTGCTACCAATATAGGTTAAAATTTATTGTGGCTTTTTATTTTCTAACTTTACAGCATAAAATAAAACAAAATGCAATCAGTATTAAATACAATAGAAGAAGCGATAGAAGATTTAAAACAAGGGAAAGTTATTATTGTAGTTGATGATGAAGATCGTGAAAACGAAGGAGATTTTATTACTGCTGCGCAAAATGTAACGCCTGAAGTAATTAATTTTATGGCAACACATGGTAGAGGATTAATTTGTGCAGCCATTACCGAAGAACGTTGCGAAACGCTTGGTTTAGAAATGATGGTTACAAACAATACCGCCGAACACAGCACCGCTTTTACTGTTTCGGTAGACCTTTTGGGATACGGATGCACAACAGGTATTTCTGCTAACGACAGGTCTAAAACCATTCAAGCACTCGTTAACCCTTCTATAAAACCGGAAGAGTTTGGCAAACCGGGTCATATATTTCCTTTAAAAGCTAAAAATGGTGGTGTTTTGCGTAGAGCAGGACATACAGAAGCCACCGTTGACCTTGCGCGCATTGCGGGATTTGAGCCAGCAGGTGCTTTGGTTGAAATTATGAACGAAGATGGCAGTATGGCGCGTTTGCCTCAATTGCTTGAGATTGCAAAAAAATTCAATCTCAAAATTATTTCCATCGAAGATTTAATAGCACATCGTATTAAAAACGAAAGTACCATTACAAAAGATGTTCAAGTAAAAATGCCCACGCAATGGGGTAATTTCGATTTAGTTGCCTATCGCCAAACGACCAACGATATGGAACATTTAGCTTTAATAAAAGGCAGTTGGGCAATTGACGAACCTATTTTAGTTCGAGTACATTCATCCTGTTTAACAGGCGATGTATTTGGATCGTGCCGTTGCGATTGTGGACCACAATTGCAAAAATCGATGGAGATGATTGAAAAAGAAGGCAAAGGAATTATTTTGTATATGAATCAGGAAGGACGTGGAATTGGGTTAGTGAATAAATTAAAAGCTTATAAATTACAGGAAGAAGGTTTTGATACCGTTGAAGCAAACGAAAAATTAGGCTTTAAAATGGATGAACGAGATTACGGTGTTGGGGCACAAATATTGCGCAATTTAGGCGTTTCTAAAATACGTTTAATGAGTAATAACCCTAAAAAACGTGCCGGACTTATTGGTTATGGATTAGAGATTGTAGAAAATGTTTCTATCGAAATAAAATCAAATGAACACAACGAATTTTATCTAAAAACCAAACGAGATAAAATGGGGCATACCTTAAAATTAGATAACTAACTTATACAAATTAAAAAATAATCTAGTTTGTATTTTTAGATTTAGGGCGTAGTTATTTTTTTCTTTTTACGTTTTTCAACCGAATTTAAATATCGGTTAAACAAGTCACCAATGGTGTCAAACTCCTCTCGGTAAAATATGCCTACACCTTGAGTATACGGCCCAGAAGAATAAGTTTGACTATTATCATTTGTTTTGTTAAATGTTTTTACTCTTACTTTTCCGTCATCGGTTAATTTATATTCAATATTAACATCACCAACAATGTTATTTGTTTTTTGGGTAGCTGTGGCATTGTTGTTTACGCCTAGGTTACTTTCAATACTTAACTTATCATTAAATAATTGGGTAGACAAGGCCACTTCTAGCTCGTTTTTACTGATAGCATCACCAGGTCGATAATTAACACCGATATCAAAATCGTTACTAATTTTACTTAACATATTACTCAACTGATTGGATAACATTTCGCTTGTATTTGAAGCCCCTGCCGAACCAACATTTACGCCACCACCCGAAGATGTAAGCTGATAAGGTGTTACAAAACTATTTAAAATTAATAATGAAAACACCTGACGATTCATTTCTGCATCCGTATTTATGTAAGACAATACAGTTTGACGTGTTCCCGCGTCAACAGTTGGCAATCCGAGATTAAAATTAATTTCGGGCGACATTAAATCGCCAAGCATTTTAAGTTTTAAATCAACGGGGTATCGTTTTTTATAAACGCCTGTCGAATCTTCGGGATAAAATGGTTTTAACGAAGCATGGGCTTTATAAATGGCATTGATATTTACGTCAGCATCATATGGAATTCCAGTCCATTTTATGGTACTTCCGTTTTCAATATCAAATCGCTTGTTAATAATATTTTGCAATGTAAATAAGTAATCACCATTGGTAATTACGTAATCACCATACATTTTAAAATCGCCTTTGGTGTTAATGTTTAGTTTTATAGTTCCATTTCCTTTGGCCTTTATTATATCCCCTACTTTCTGATCAAAAACTAATTGAATTTCAGCATCAGGAGTAAAATCGACATCCAAATCCAATGATAGCCCTCCTAAATTATACATATTTTTACTTTTTGTGCTGGTATCTTTTTTAACAAAAGTTATAAAATCGTTCTGTCCTACCTCGCTGGTGGCTGAAAGTGGGATATACAATTTTGTAATTTCGGTTTTTGAAAGTAAATTAAATTTATCTGATTTATCGGCAGAAGTAATTTTTTCGGTTTTCACTTTTGCTGCAATTAAAATATTATCTGCAAAGCCCGAAATATTTATAATACCCGTTGTGTATGCTTTTCCATAAAACAACTGATTGTTTATTTCGGAAGTATTTAAACACATAAACTTGGTTGCATTGATATCAAAATCGAGTTGAAAATTTTTGAAATTATCGTGGTATAACTTGCCTGTAACTTTGGCAATATTATGGTTCATGTCAAAAATCTCCATGTTCTCAATTCCAAAATAATTATTTTCGATAACAATGCTATGAGAAAAATTATAGGTGGTGTTTAAGTATGAAACAGTTACTTTTTTAGCATTAACATTTACAATTCCAGAAATCAATGGTTTATCCAAAGCTCCTTTTATAGTTACATTACCATCAAAAAAACCTTTAAAATTAGAGCAGTAGTCTTTTAAAAATGGTTCAAAAATTTGCATTTGCATTGCTTGTAAATTCAAGTGCATATCCAAATTATCGACTTGTTTTTTAGGGTAATAATGGCCCGAAAATAATATGTTAGGTACAATACCCAACGAGAATGTACCTCGCAAATACAAAGCCTCTTTGGTTTTATCCCAAACACTTTCTATATCACCATTACCAATTTCGTTATCATTGATATAAAAATTATTAAAATTATTGTTATTTAAAAATATCATATCGTGATATAAATCGGTGATTGTAGATTCGCCGTTTACGTTACCTTTAAAATTTAATCCATAGGGCTTTGTAAATAAATTTAAGTTAGATAAGTTAAAGTTGGTAAGCCCCAGTTTAAGCTGGTCTTTTTTGTTTTCTGAAATTAAACCATTAAGTGCTATTGATTGACTTCCATGATCAAACGTAAGGTTGCTTACCGAGACATAATTACTATCGATGGTAACAATGTTAGCTTTATTTATAACCCAAACGGAGTCGGAAATAACAAATTTAGATGGTAAAATTTTAAACTGAATAATTTTATTGGATTTAAAATTTAGAAAAGCGTTCATATCGCCCCTGTATTCTTGTTCGGATTTATTATCCCAGTTAACACCAATATTTACGGTATCATTATTGGTTTGTGTAATGATGTTAAAATCGCGAAGCCAAATGCTATCACTGGTAAAAAACTTTTCACAACCCAAATTAAAATCCAAGTCATCGTTGGTATTTGCAGTTACATTGCAATTTTTAAATACCATATTACCAACTGATATTTTAGATGAATTGCCTGATAAATTAAACTGTTGATTATCGGAATTAAAATTTCCTTTAAAAAAAGTGTTGGGTGCTATTGTTAATTCGGGAATAAACAAGCGTGTAACAGCAGCTGATTTTTTGAATAAAAAATCGTAATCAAAATTTTGTTTAATGGTGTTTTTTGAAGCTGTTTTTTTAAAATAAGAAGGCAAATACGCATTTAAAAAACCTTGAAAAGTTTCAGGTAAATCAAGTACTTTAAAAACACCTTGAATCTTTGCATCTAAAAAATCAGAAGCTAAACGAATGGATTTTTTTTCATTTTCTTGTTTAGATTCTAAACTTAAAGCATTCAATTTATATACCTCCTCATTTTCTGTATAAACAGTATGATCGAAATTTAGTTGACCAATTAAATTATCGATATTACTACCGGTAACATCAATAATAAGCTTTGTTGATAAATTTGTTTTTTTGGTAGTTGTAATAAAGTGAAGTGCTCCCAAATCGGCTTTATTTAAAGTGGTAACAAAATCGAGCTTAGGTAATTTTTCAGTAAAATCAATATTTCCATTAAAATCGAAATCAATATTTTCATCATTTACATTTAATGTACCTTTAAAAACCTGCTTTGCAATACTGCCTTCAACGGCTATGTTTTTATACGTATAATTGTTAAAATCTAAATTATTAATGTTTCCTGTTAAAGTGGCCGTTAAACTTTCTAATGTTAATCCTGATCCTTCAACATCAACATTGGCAGTTACTTTACCCAAAATTGGAATATTGAAAAACTTTCCAAAATCAAATGCTTTCGACTTTATTTTACCTTTATAAAATTCTTTGTTTTTTACCCGATCATGACTCACAGAAAGGTCGGATGAGATGGTTCCTAGTGCAGAAGAAAAATTTCCGTACGCATAAAAATCATTGTATAAACCGGTAAATGTTCCCTTAAATTTCATATCACCCAGTTTTAATATATTTATAGGCACATCCAACGTGGTTTGTTTATTAAAAGGAGGAATGGGTATTTTTTTTAGATCGCTGTAGTTGGTTGTTAAACTTTCTATGTTTAAATAAATCAGTGTTTCATCTATAGTGGGTAAACCTGTTAATGTAACATCGCCAACAAAATGCGTAATTCCACCAATATATATATCCATTTTTTTACCACGCAAATCGCTAACGGTACCCGTAATTTTACCTGTTAGCGTTACATTTTTATACAGGCTTTTTAGCTGTGGAGCAAAGTAGGAAATATCATTCATCTCGATGATTGAATTATTAAACTCCGCTTTCATTTCTACCTTATTTACAAAATCTAAAAAATCGCTATACCTATTGTATTTAAAGGTTAAATTGGTTTCAATATCACTATCGTTGGTTTTTATTTTTAACCCTTTCATGGTTATGCCTACCGGACTAACTTTAACTTTGGTGCTGGAAAGATTATGGAGCACAAAGCCACTTTTTTCTACGGCTGACAAATATTCAATTGAACCTTTAATGGTATCCTTGTCAATTTGCAAATCTGTAAATGTGGCATCCACATTTCGGGTTCTTAAATCAACATAATTTATTCCGGAAGTTTTAGATGTATCGTGCTCATCATGATACGTAAAATCGGTATTAACTAACATAACGCTCGAACAACGAATATCCCATAAAGGTTTAGTTGTTGTTGATGTATCGTTGGTTGCAAAAGCATCAATAATAAACTGAAGATTTAAATCTTCATCGGATTTATAGTGTATTAGTTTATATTTTGCATTTAACAAAATAATATCCTTTAAATAGATTTTATGATTTTTTAAATTAATTTCCTGAATGCCAATTTTTAACTTTTTAGAATACAACAATGTATCCTTATGTAAGTCTTCGATATAAACATCATTCAGAATTATTCGTTTAAAAAAATCAATCTCTACATTTCCAATTTCTACACGTGTTTTAAATTTTGACGAAAGGTAAGTAGATGTTCTTTGTGCAAGATAGGTTTGTACGCTACGCATTTGGACGAGCAAAAAAAGTACAATCACCAAAAAGATGATTATAGCAAGCATTCGGAATACTATTTTGCCAAGTTTTTTAATACCTTTGAATTATTAGAGCTGATGAAATAAGCAAGCAAAGTTAATAAATATGAGCAAACATACCATCATTTTGGGCATTGAGTCATCGTGTGATGATACCTCAGCAGCTATTATTAAAGAAGGTAAAGTACTTTCCAATATTATTGCAAGCCAACATATTCATACACTTTATGGCGGTGTTGTTCCTGAATTAGCTTCAAGGGCGCATCAACAAAACATTATTCCTGTGGTGGATCAGGCAATAAAAAAAGCAGGTATTTTAAAAAGTGAAATTAGTGCTGTTGCATTTACGCGAGGTCCTGGTTTAATGGGCTCGTTATTAGTAGGCACTTCGTTTGCTAAAGCCTTTTCGATGGGATTAAAAATTCCTTTAATTGAAGTAAATCACATGCAAGGTCATATACTGGCGCATTTTATTGATGATTCGGATGTTAAAATTGCAAAGCCCAAGTTTCCGTTTTTGTGTTTAACCGTTTCGGGCGGACATACACAAATTGTGCTGGTAAAGGATTTTTTTAACATGGCTGTTATAGGCGAAACAATTGATGATGCTGCAGGTGAAGCGTTTGATAAAGCTGCAAAAATGATGGGCCTACCCTATCCTGGCGGACCTTTAATTGATACCTATGCAAAAGAAGGAAATCCCAACGCTTTCCGTTTTTCGAAACCAAAAATTCAGGATCTTAACTTTAGTTTTAGTGGATTAAAAACAGGATTTATGAATTTTATTACAAACGAAACAGCTAAAAACCCTCATTTTATTGAAACACACAAGGCCGATATATGTGCATCCATTCAGCGCACTATTATTGATGTATTGATGGATAAATTAAAAAAGGCAGCAATTGAAACCAATATAAATCAAATTGCCATTGCTGGAGGTGTTTCGGCTAATTCGGAATTGCGAAGCACCTTGGAACAATTAAAACAAGAATTAAATTGGCAGGTATACATTCCAAAATTTGAGTATTGTACCGACAATGCTGCTATGATTGCCATAACCGGTTATTATAAGTTTTTAAAAAACGACTTTACCAATCAAGGAATAGCTCCCCTTCCCAAATATTTGCTTGCTATTAATTAAATGAAGTTGGATAAAAAACCACTCGGCATTTTTGGTGTATTAACGCTTGTTGGTATAAATACATTTGGCTTTGTGTTGACCGACACCATTCGCTTAAAACCAATTGCAATTCCTAAAGAAAACAAATTTCCGAAGCCCTTAACAATTATTAAAACAAGTCCAACAGCTGCTTTATGGGGCGGTGTGTTCCCGTTTACAGCCGAATACCGGTTAATGGTAGAACTATCGGGTAGCAAAAAACAATCGGAGCAATTAAGTTTATCCCTACTTGGAAAAAGTTTATTATTAAAAATACTTGAAAAAACAACGCAACAAACCAGCAACCAACTTTTTAAAGTTAGCGGATGGCGCATACAATATGCGCACAAATTTTATGTGCTAAATAAAAAACGCACAGCACCTTTTGGATTTTATGTTGCACCCTTACTATCTTACACTAATGCGCACATTGCCTTGGGTTTAAAAAGATATTATTTAAATTCGTACATCGATTTCAGACATTTTAATGCAAATTTAATTTGCGGTTTACAACTCGGAAAAAAGAATAGAGCCACTTTTGATATTTATGCAGGAGCGGGATATAAAAGCAATAAGGTTTTTTACCATTTTAGCTCCAACACCTTAGTTCCAATAAATACAGCAGATTTTGGTTATTTGTATAACAGCCATTTAAATTTGGTATTTGGAATTAATATTGGTTACGCTTTTAACTAAAAAGCTAATTTAATATACAATTCATAAAAAACACAAATCCATAACCTTAGTATGGGTGCGGCTGACGTCCACAAAAAGTGCGAACCTACGTTTTTGTAGCTTTGTAGCGCAAGCCATTTTGTGGGAAAACAAAAACAGTAGGTTGGTTTTTGTGGTCGCTTTTTCTTTCGTTCTTTCTTTTGGAGAATCAAAAGAAAGAACAATGCTTTTTTTAAACGATATTTAAAAGCTATTAAATAATTTTCCGTTCGTCCGTTCTTTTGGAGAATCATAAGACAGAACAATGCTTTTAGAAAGTACAACGCGCTTTAAAAAACTAATTTAAAACCTATCGATTTTTTTATTTTAACAAATTTCAATAAACCTTAGTATGGGTGCGGCTGACGTCCACGAAAGGAGCGAACTCAAAGTTTCGTGGAAATATAGCTAAGGGCTTTTGAGGGTAAAACGAAAGCTTTGGAGTTGGCTTTCGTGGTCGCTTTTTCTTTCGTTCTTTCTTTTGGAGAATCA
>CANCPZ010000083.1 GCA_947380175.1 Bacteroidota bacterium
AAATCATCAAAGAACTTATCTATTATGTTGTACTGGTATTTATGCTCTCCTACACTCAAACCTACAAACTGAATCGTGTACTCTTTTCGGTTATGCATTTTAATTTAAGTTTTAAAGAAAGAGCGCAAAGATAAAAAAATCTGCTTTAAAATAACGTACCTGGTAAAAATTTAATTTTCCCGTGTTTTTTATGTTTAAATCAAAGTTTTTGGCAAAAAAAGCTTTTTTTGATTAGAAATAAGCTATAATTAAAGAATTTATTTGATTTTTTCGATTATTTTAGTTTTTCAGACAAATGCTTATCGATTACAAATCCCTTTAAAAGAACAAAATTCGCAATTATCGATTTCGGTTGTTTGAGAAAATGCTAATTCAGGATTTAAAATATCACTTAATAAGCGTTTTAATTGATTTTCGAACTCCAACAAAATTGGTGTATTTAAGAAATCGTTACCAGAAACTTTTACCGTTTTAAGTCCAGCACTTAATTCGCGAAACGAAACAATACCAGATAAAATATTTTCGGTAATTGTAGGATTTGTTTTTTGGTAGATAAAAGCGTATATCAATAATTGAAAACTTTTTGCAAGTTTGGTGTCGGTGCGAATATTGTCCCAATTATCGAACTTTAATTCTTTGTAATCTGCTAAGCCTGTTTTATAATCTATTATTCGGGTAATAGAACCAATACTATCTATACGATCTACTTTGCCTTTTATTTTTATGGTTTCGGAACCTATGATTAGTGAAGTTTCTAATTCTTGTTCCAATGATTTTATACTAATTGGTTGACTATTTTTGTTCGATTTGGTAATAAGTTCCTTTTCTGAATCCAAAAAGTTGCTAATAAATTTTAATGCAACTTTAAGAGTCAATAAATTTTTCCCAAAACTAATTTCATTTTTGCTATAATATTTTTCAAATGCGGAAATAGTTTTTATTTCTACATCTTTTTTCATTTCATTAATATTAGCAATTGTAATTTTTTTTCCTACAAAAGGTTGATATAAAATTTCCAACACTTCATGGATTGCATCTCCCAGGGTGGCAGCACCAATAGTTTCTTCTACTTCGTCAATTTCTTTTAATCCAGCAATCGAATGAAAATAAAATTGCAAGGAACAATTACGATATTTATTTAACAATGAAGGTGAAAAACCATATTCAGATTTTGCTTTTAACTGTTCGAGTATGGCTTTTGTTTTAACAACATTGATTGCATTATTATTCTTTTTAGTAGATTCGGGAATGCTTACAAGCTTCTCTGTAATTACAATATTTGGATTTACTTTAGGTAATTCATAAATCAATTGTGTTAAAAATCTACTTTTTTCACCACTTACAAACGCATCATTTTCTGTATTATAAACTAAGTAGATATTAGAAGCGCGTTGTAATAAACGATAGAAGTGGTAAGCAAATATAGCATCCTTATCGCTATAAGTTGGCAATCCAAAATATTTTTTAAGTTCGAATGGTATGAATGAATTAACTGATTTTGCTGAAGGCAAAATGTCTTCGTTACAAGAAAGTAAAATAACATTTTCAAAATCGAGCGTTCTTGTTTCAAGCATTCCCATAACTTGTAAACCACGCAAAGGCTCACCATAAAAAGGCAAAGTAGAGCTTCGAACAATTTGATTTACAATGCTTCGTAATGTTTTTAAATCAATAATTGATCCAGGGTAAGCCTGCATTAAAACTTCGATACGCTTAATTATTTTAGTATAGGCAAATAAATATTCTAACTCTAAACTAGTTTTATTTTCAACTTTTTTATCTTGTTGATTAATAATGGAATCCTTTAAAATTCCTATTAAATAATGCATGCAAAGCAACGTATCGCTTGGGGTTTTCCAGCGTGTAAAAACAGGTAATAATAGCTCAAACTCATTGATGCAATTAAATTCATTAAAAATATTTTCGAGTATAGAAAAGGATGCAAAAACAATGTTTCTTTTTTGTATTGCTTGAATGATCGGTTTTACAGAATAATTTTTGCCTTTACCAGATAAAGCAATCGACGTATATGGGTGACTTAATAACTTAAGAATATCGTTGTGATAAAAACTATAATTAGCGTTCCCTTTAGTAAACTTTTGGCCATTTTCGTGCAAACTAAAAACAAGATCAAAGTAACCTGCAACAGGCGTATTCTTTAAAGGATAGCCCATCGTTACATTTATATCCTGTAAATTTTCTGGCAAGGAATGTAATACGGGAAATAATAAATTTTCATCAGCAAGCACTAACGCTGAGGTCTGTAAACTCTCGTCTATTTTTTTTATTTCGGCAATTAAATTACCTGCAACCTTTGCTTGTACAACATTTTTTGCCGCTCCAATTACAGTAATATTTTTTTTGCCTGCACAAAGTAACGTTTCTTCAAAAACAATACTTGAATCTTCCTTTTTTTTGAAATTTCCAAACGCATTGTATTTTCGAAAAAAATATCCAGCTTCCTGATTAATATTGTTTGTGTAATAAGAATCCGTATCCCAAATAATCTCAGCTTTTCCAAGCGAAATTAATTTTTCGATTACAACTTCTTCGGCTTTATTAAGTGCATTAAACCCTACAAAAATTATTTTTTTCCAGGGGTGTTTATTTACACGTTCTTGAACTTTATCGGCGACAATACGATATGCTAAGCCTTGATAAACGAGATTTTTTGAAAGTAAATGATTCGTGAAACTGGTATAATAGTTTCCTAATTGCTGCCAAAAGTGTAAGTATTTTTTTTGAAAATCGGTCAACCCTTCTTCACTATTTAAACTCCAAGCCTCCAGCTCTTTTATGTTTTTTAAATTTCCAAAAAGTTTAGTTGCATCAACAAGGTATCGATCTATTTCATTAAAATCACTTAAAAGAATTTGCCCCCATTTGCTAAACTCATCAAAGCTTTCAGTCTTATTTTTATCGATAGATTTAACTATTTCGTATAATTCAAAAAGCAATGTGGTTGAATCTGCAATTTCTAATTCGGCAAGTAATGCAATAAAATCTTCGGTTGCATAAACCTCTGGCGACCAAAATGTTTTTTTTAATGTGTTAGAAAAATGAGTTTTTAAAAATAATCCCGCCCTTCTATTTGGAAGCACAATACACAATTCACTAATATTATCTTGATATTTTTCAGTTAAATAAAGTACGGTTTTTTCTAGGAAGGATTGCATGGAACGAAGATATGAAATTGGTTAATTGCTTTATCATAATTTATAACTTTGGCTTATGAATAAAAATGTTGTGTATCCACAGTATCGAAAATATGCTAATAATCAAGCGTATTTTAAAATCTTAACTCCAACCCAATGGGAAGAAATTCAAGTAATAGGAACAAACTATATGTTTCATACGTTTACGGTAAAAATATTACCCGATCGCAATTATATAAATGATTTAACATTTGATTATGAAAAGCATTGGGAAGTAATTAAAGCAGAGGAATATGAAATTGTAAAAAGTAGTATAAAAACATAGTTCACCTTTTTTATTAATACGTATTTTTACACATTCGAATTAAATTAATTTTACTAAAATTAGTGCTTTGCAAATAACATTTTTAGGAACAGGAACATCGCAAGGAGTACCTTTAATTGCTTGCCCTTGTAAAGTTTGTCAATCAAGCGATTCAAAAGACAAGCGTTTGCGTACTTCTATTTTAATAGAAGTAAATGACAAAACGTTTATCATAGATACAGGTCCGGATTTTAGGCAGCAAATGTTGCGCGAAAATATTAAAACATTAGATGCAGTAGTTTTTACCCACGAGCATAAAGACCATACAGCAGGCTTTGACGATATACGAGCATTTAATTTCATCCATAAAAAAAAGATGGATGTGTATGCTTCTTCAAGAGTTCAGGAAGCAATAAAACGCGAATTTGCTTATATTTTCAGCGACTTTAAATACCCTGGAATTCCTGAAATAAATTTGCATTTACTTGAAAATAAATTAACCAATGTTGAGGGTGTAAATTTTTTGCCAATTGAAGTGATGCATTATAAGTTACCCGTATTTGGCTTTCGAATTAATGATTTTACTTACATTACTGATGCAAATTATATTTCCGATAAGGAAAAAGAAAAAATAAAAGGATCAAAAGTATTAGTATTAAATGCACTGCGCAGAGAAACACATTTATCGCATTTTACTTTTAATGAAGCGATTGAATTAGTTAAAGAACTTAAACCTGAAAAGGCTTATTTTACTCACATTAGCCATCAATTAGGTTTACACAAAAACGTTCAAAATGAATTGCCATACAACATAGAGTTGGCATACGACGGATTGAAAATTGATGTATAAAAAATGCACCAATAATGCTCGCATTCGACCCAACTAAATTAGGAATAATGATTTTCAAAAAATTGGTCTAATTCATTTTTAGCAATAATTTTGAAAATAAATAAAAAAACAGTTAAAAGATTGAGACAAGAACAATAAACATGAAACTACTGGGTAAACGTATTTTATTTTTTATAAGCACCTATTTTTTGATATTTATCATTTCTTGTTCAAACGTTAAAAAGCCTGAAAAAATTACCTTTTCGGAACATATTGCGCCAATTATTTATAAAAATTGTACTACTTGCCATCGCCCTGGTGAGGCGGGTCCGTTTAGTTTATTAAATTATCAAGATGTAGCAACCCGAGGCAAACTGATAAAATTTGTTACACAATCGCGCTTTATGCCACCCTGGCCTGCCGATGCAAGCTACTCGCATTTTATTGATGAAAAGGTTTTGAGTAATGATGAAATTACTATGATTACCACTTGGGTTGATGCAGGTTGTATAAAAGGAGACACAACGAAATTACCTAAACTACCTTCTTTTCCGATTGGTTCACAACTTGGTAAGCCTGATTTTATAATTAAATTACGTGATAGTTATAAAATTAAAGGCAATGGGAAAGATCTTTTTTTATTGATGCGTGTTCCTTACGAAATACCTAAAGATACCTTTATCAGTGCAATTGAAGTGGTTCCGGACAATCGCAAATTAGTACATCATGTAAATGCACAGTTGTTAAGTTATGATTTTGATAAACGTAAAGATGTTTTCAAAGGCAACACTGTTATAGATTTAAATGATTATACTGAAAAACTGCAAGCGTATAAAGCACTTGAATTACCGAATGACGATGGTGTTACATTTCCGTTAATGACGCAATCCGTCACCAATTATTTACCAGGTGTTACACCACCCATTTATCCTGATGGAATAGGTGGATTTAGGATGGTTCGTAAAGGTGCTATATTTTTAAAAGATATTCATTATGGTCCATCTCGTGTTGATACTTCAGATCAAACAACATTCAATGTTTTTTATGCTAATAAACCTTCCAAGAGACCTACTCAAGAGTTTCAGATGGGAACGTTTGGAGTTTCTCCAACAGTTCCAGCATTAGTAATTCCACCTGACACTATTATGACTTTTACTTCGGAATATACCATAGGCATTGATATTTCGATTTTAACAATTAATCCACACATGCACTGGCTGGGAAAAAGTTTTTGGGCTTATGCTGTTACCCTAACAGGCGATACCATTCCTTTAATTAAAATAAATAAATGGGATTTTCGTTGGCAATATTTTTACACATTTAAAAAAATGTTAAAAATCCCGAAAGGCTCAACCATCCATTCGATAGGTGTTTATGACAATACGCGCCACAATCCAAACAACCCTTTTAGCCCGCCACGTTTGGTTGCTGAACGCGATGGCAGTATGCGCACATCTGATGAAATGTTTCAGTTTATTGTTACATATTTGCCATATCAAAATGGCGATGAAAATATAAGTTTGGATAGATTATCGAAATAATATTTTCTAATTAATTTTTGCGAAATCATTTTTTAGATTAACAAAAAATAACACACGGAAACTTTGCAATCAAATAATGTTTCCATAGTTTTGTGTTTCTAAAATTAACTCTCTCTAAATGTCTATCAGTATTCGAATATTAATTGTCGGTTTGATTTTATTAATTATTGACTGGTATTTTTATCAAGCAATAATCATTGTTTTAAAAGGTGCTTCCGAAACTAAACGCAATACTGTATTATATATTTACTGGGGATTCACCATTTTTTCGTTTCTACTTTCTTTAACACCCATGTTTCTGCCTCTTGCCTCATGGCCTAAATTTATTAGGGTGTATGTGTTTGCTTTTGTTGTAATGGTTTTAATCTCAAAATTAATTGGCTCTGTTTTTATTGTTATTGATGATATTATTCGTCTTTTTAGATGGGTGGGTAATTTTTTTGTAAAACCCGAAATTGTTCCAATGGCAGAGTTAGGAACAAACCCAAATGCTATTTCCAGATTAAAATTTTTGAATTATATAGCCGTTGGAATGGCGGCCTTACCCTTAACAAGCTTTATATATGGAATGGTTAAAGGTGCTTTCAATTATAAAGTTCATAAAATAAAAGTTGTGTTACCAAATTTACCTTCAGTTTTTAATGGGTTAAAAATTGTACAAATTTCAGATATTCATTCAGGGAGTTTTATTTCTACAACTCACATCGAAGAAGCAATTAAAATTGTGTTGGAACAAAATGCAGATGTGATTTTTTTTACAGGAGATCTTGTAAACGACCGAGCAATAGAAACAGAACCATTTATTGAAATATTAAGCAAAATAAAAGCGCCTATGGGTGTATACAGCACATTGGGCAACCACGATTATGGCGATTATGCAATATGGGAAAGCGCTGAAGCAAAGCAAAAGAATTTGCAGGATTTAAAAGACATTCATGCTCAATTAGGGTGGAAATTAATGATGAATGAACATGTTCCTTTGACAAAAGGAGATAAATCAATTGCAATAATTGGAATTGAAAATTGGGGTGGTAATTTAAACTTTCCAAAATATGGCGACATGAAAAAGGCTTATGAAGGGACACACATATACCCTGTAAAGCTTCTTCTTTCCCACGATCCATCACATTGGAACCAACAAGTTATTAAAGATTATAAGGATGTGGATGTCACTTTTAGTGGTCATACGCATGGCTTTCAATTCGGCATTGAAATACCGGGATGGATTAAATGGAGTCCTTCTCAATTTGTTTATAAACAATGGGCCGGTTTGTATTCGGAGGGGAGCCAACATCTATATGTAAATCGAGGATTAGGGTTTCTAGGATACCCCGGCAGGGTGGGTATTATGCCTGAAATTACTGTAATGGAGTTGTATCAAAGTTAATAAAACAGAGTTAACGAAGATTTTGTTGTTCAAATAAAAATTAAATCGCTATTCAATTTACATGGTTGGTATTGAGGTATTATGAATAGAAATACATACTCAAAAATTAATTAAATTTTAGTACCTTTGAATAGCAAATACAAACGAACAATCTTTTTTGTACAACTGCGATTAAATTAAATTACACCTAATGAAAGCAAAAATCAAATTCATAAATAAGGATAAAACCCAATTTTATAATATTCTAAAAAGTCGCGTTGACCAATACTTTATTGATAATAAAATTTCGCAACATGCAAATACCACAATGGTTTTAAAAACTATTGTGATGTTATCCCTTTACTTTGTTCCTTATTTACTTATAATGACTCAAGGCTACAGCATATTGGGCTTGTGGCTTTGTAGTGGAATAATGGGCTTAGGGCTTGCCGGTATAGGAATGAGTGTAATGCATGATGCAAACCACGATGCATATTCAGCAAATCCTTTTATTAATAAACTCGTATCGCAATCTTTAACATTAGTAGGTGGCAATAATAGAAATTGGAAAACACAACACAATGTATTGCACCATACCTACACCAATATTTATGGTCATGATCGAGATATTGACAGCAAAGTAATTATGCGCTTTTCTCCCGCAGGAAAATATCATAGAATCCAAAAAGTGCAGGTTTTTTATGTGTTCTTTTTTTATTCAATAATGTCTTTGTATTGGACAACTGCCAAAGATTTTGTTCAGTATTTTGAATTCAATAAACAAGGACAACACCGTGATAGTGGTTTTCAAAAATTCATTACACTGATGGGATTAATAATCTGGAAAGCAATTTACTTTACTTATGTATTTGTATTACCAATGATTTTTCTTCACGTATCTTTTTTACAAGTATTGGTAGGCTTTTTAACCTTACATACGATTGCTGGTTTAATTTTGAGCATTGTATTTCAGCTAGCTCATGTGGTTGAAGATGCTAAGTTTCCAATACCCGATGAAAAAGGCAATATTCAAAATGAGTGGGCTATCCACCAGCTAGAAACAACAGCTGATTTTTCCAGAAATAGTTGGTTAATTACATATTTTGTTGGAGGTTTAAATTATCAAACAGAACATCATTTGTTTCCACGCATATGCCACATACATTACCCAAAAATAGCTCCTATTGTGGAAGCAACCGCAAAAGAATTTGGAATACAATATATTTATAATGAAACTATTTTAAAAGCATTAAAATCCCACATGAGTATCATATCAAAATTAGGTAAAAACGACCTTACGTTTACCAACTTGGCAAATAGTATGGGGTAACACAACACCCCAATAAATGAATAGAAGTTTTCTGTCATAGAATTTTAAAATTCATTTTTTTAAGCGCTTCCAAAGAGATTAAGGTAATTAATACAAGAATCATTTTAAAATATGACGGCTATCATAGCATAGGATTGCTATAAAGATAACCTTTGTCAAAAAATATTTATTATGAATCAAGTTCACATTCACTTATTAATTACCCATCTTCCAATTTTTGGTTCAATGTTAGGCGCATTTGTTCTTGCCTATGGAATTTTCTCAAAGAGTAATCAAACAAAAATTGCTGCATATTCTCTTTTCACAATTTCATCGATTGGTGCAAGCATAGCTTATTTAACTGGAGAAGGTGCAGAAGAACGTGTTGAGGATTTACAAGGGGTTGTTGAAGCAACTATTAAACAACATGAAGAATTTGCAATGTTTGCATTAATATCCTTAATAATATTAGGCCTTATTTCAATTTTAGGAATATTTCAAACTATTAAAAAGCCACTATTAACTAAGAGTATAGCATTTGTTATTTTATTTATTTCAGTAATTAGTTTTGGCTTGGTAGCGCGCACAGGCTATCTAGGAGGGCAAATCCGACATACAGAACTCAATTCAACAACAACTGAAAATCCGACACAGCAGGAAAAAGTAGATGATGAAGATTAAATTGCTAAGCACCTAATTCAAATTACAATTTCAATAAATAAAAGAAAGTTGGAACAACTAAACTAAACTAATTAAGCCACTTCTATTTGCGAATATTGTTTTTCTACTTTGTTTAAAATAGTAATAATTTCATCATACGAATACGTGGTAACTAATTTTAAACGGTAGTCTTTAAAGTTTGGTAAGCCTTTAAAATAGTTGGTATAATGCCTACGCATTTCTACAATTCCTGCATGATTACTTTTCCAACGCATCGAAAAATCTAGATGCTCTTTACACACATTAACTCTATCGGTAATAGTAGGTGGATCAAGTCGTTCACCTGTTTTAAAAAAATGTTTTATTTCATTAAATATCCAAGGGTAACCAATACTTGCACGCCCAATCATGATGCCATCAATGCCATACCGATCTCTCATTATTTTTGCTTTTTCTGGCGAATCAACATCACCATTACCAAAGATTGGAATTTTAATTCGAGAGTTATTTTTTATATCGCCGATTAAGGTCCAGTCTGCATCACCTTTATACATTTGCGATCGTGTACGACCATGTATTGTAAGTGCCGAAATACCTATATCCTGAAGGCGTTCGGCAACCTCAACAACATTTTTTGTATTGTCATCCCAACCCAAACGCGTTTTAACTGTTACAGGCCTTGTTGCAATTTTTACAATCTCAGATGTCATTTCTACCATCTTGGGAATATCCTGTAACAATGCCGCACCAGCACCTTTACAAGCCACTTGCCTTACAGGACAACCGTAGTTTATATCAATTAAATCAGGTTTAGCATTATCGGCAATCCGGCCTGCTTCGCGCATCGAATCGATATCCGAGCCAAATAATTGTATTCCTATTGGTCGTTCGTACTCAAAAATATCAAGCTTTTGAACACTTTTGGCAGCATCGCGAATTAATCCTTCGGAAGAAATAAATTCGGTGTACATTAAATCGGCTCCATTTTTTTTACATACCGCCCGGAATGGTGGATCACTAACATCCTCCATAGGAGCAAGCAATAAAGGAAAATCACCTAATTCTATTGTACCTATTTTTACCACAGTTATTTTTATTTCTTTTTCTAACAGATTGCTTCAAACAAAGATTCGTAAATTCGCATTATTCATTAGTTGAAGTGTTACAAAATTACCAAAAATTAAACATCTTATGCAAAACATACAACATGAACGTCAATCGTGGTTAAAATTAGGAGCATTGTTAAGCTTTCTTTTTTTATACGGTATCCTAAATATTTTTGGTCAAGGAGGAGATGTTAAGTTAAATTATGACAATCCATCTGTTGTTGGTTTTATGTATGTTGCTCAAGTAATCGGCGTTGTGTTACTTTTTATTGTTCCTTCAGTGTTATTTTCAATTTTTTGGACAGATTCTAAAATTCATTACATAGGCATTACCAAAAAGCCGCACCCTTCAACCCTATTAATTGCTGGATTTGCAATGTTAATGGCAATGCCAACAATTAACTGGCTTTCTGATTTAAATCAACACATGCAATTACCGCAAGCTTTTAATGAAATGGAAACATGGATGAAAAAGAGCGAATCAAAGGCAGCCGAACTTACCGAAGTGTTTACCAAGGGAACTTCGATAAGTAAATTAATTTTAAATTTATTTGTGATGGCATTGATGGCTGCTTTAAGCGAAGAAATTTTTTTTAGAGGTATTTTACAAAAAGTATTGATAGAATGTACCCGCAATAAAAATGTTGCTATATGGATGGGGGCAGCCCTTTTTAGCGCTTTCCATATGCAGTTTTACGGCTTTATACCTCGCATGCTAATGGGTGCTTACTTGGGTTATCTTTTTTTATGGAGTGGTTCATTGTGGCCTGGAATGGTTGCACATTTTTTAAATAATGGCATTGCCGTACTTCTTATTTGGCTTTCTAACAGAGGACTTATTTCGGTAAATGCCGATAAAATTGGAATTGAAAGTAATCAGTTTATTTACGTAATAACCAGTGTTATTTTTGTTACAGTAAGTTTGTTTGTTATTTACAGCATAGAGAATAAGAAACAAAATAGTATTTCAACGTCCTAAAAACTTTGTTACATTTGCAGGCCAATAAATTCGGAGAGGTGTCAGAGTGGCCGAACGAGCAAGCCTGGAAAGTTTGTATACTCGCAAGGGTATCGCGGGTTCGAATCCCGCCCTCTCCGC
>CANCPZ010000084.1 GCA_947380175.1 Bacteroidota bacterium
CGATTGTGTTAAATGGTGTATTACTTTCACATTACGTCCTGACTCAATTGCAGCAGCCATAATCGTGCTGTTGAATGTATTGTTATCAACAACTTGAGAACAGGAAAATGTAAACAATAGACCACCGGGTTTAATTTGTTTTATAGCTATTAAATTCAAATGTTTGTACCCCATAATAGCATTGTGTTTTACATTTTGGTGCTTTGCAAATGCAGGAGGATCAAGAACAATAATATCATATACACCTTTACGCTCATTCAAAAAATTAAATGCATCCATTGCAAAAGATTGATGGTTTTTTATTTTATTAAGTTCTATATTTCTTTCTGTTAGCTCAATTGCTTTTTTTGAAATATCTAATGAGTGTACTTCCTTTGCTCCTGAATTAGCTGCATATATGGAGAACCCACCAGTATAACAAAATGTATTTAGCACAACTTTACCCTTTGAATATTTTGCTAGCAATTCTCTGTTCTCGCGTTGGTCAATAAAAAACCCTGTTTTTTGTCCACCTTCCCAATCAACATAAAATTTATTACCATTTTCAACCGCAATGGTTTCTATGCTTTTTGACTCATTTTTTTTATACAAATAACCATTTTGAACTTTTACGCTTGTTTGCTTACTCATAGTATCTTCACTTTTATCATAAATGGCGCAAAGCAAATCTCCCATCACTTCTTTTAACGCACTCACTAAATCGGGTTTCAACAAATGCATTCCAATAGAATGAGTTTGTAAAACAGCAGTGCCATTATAAAAATCAATAATCAATCCAGGCATCCCATCACCTTCAGCAAACAATAAGCGATAACAATTTGTGTTAAAATTTTCAACTAAATTTAAATTTTTTCGAATTTCAAAAGCTTGCTGAATTTTACTTTTCCAGTAAGCATAATTTGGAATAATTTGTTGAAACGAAAATATACGAATAGCAATTGAACCTGTTTGATAATGACCTATTCCAAGAAACTCATCTTTACTCGAATAAACTTCAACCACATCGCCTTCTTTAACTTCTCCACTCATTTTTCGGATAGCACCTGAAAACACCCATGGATGAAACCTTTTTAAACTGTGATCTTTATCGGTACTTAATATTATTTTAATCATCTCAAAAAAATGTTGATTTAATATTTTTTTCGAAATTACGAATAAGAGTTTGAAAGCGTATTGTTTATTATTTTAACTTTTACAATGTTATTGTATGCACCACCTTTTTAGTTAAGTAAAAAAGAAAAAAAATGTTAAAAACTTTGAATACCAAAATTTTAAAATACAATGAGATGTTAATCAACAAAAAACAAACTTTGTTTTTTTTGTAAAAATGATGTACGTTTGTAAAAAGAAATAATCTAAAGAACAAAAAAATATTATGGGAAAAGGGGATAAAAAAAGCCGTAAAGGTAAAATCACAATGGGGTCTTATGGTGTATTAAGACCAAAGAACAAGAAAAAAGTTGTTGCTACTGTAAATGCATCCTCTCCTAAAGCAGATGCTAAAAAAATTGTTGCAAAAAAAGCTGTTGCAAAAAAAACTGCTACCAAAAAATCAGAATAATTTATAAAAAAACCCTTCTTGAAATAGTATTTAAGAAGGGTTTTTTTATAATTCAAAATCAATCCAATTGCTGATAAACATCACCTCTACTTGCTTTTAAGGTATTTATAAGCAATGAAGCAATTGTCATAGGACCCACACCACCAGGCACAGGTGTTATAAAAGAAGCTTTAGGAGCAACCTCATCATAATTTACATCCCCAACTAACTTAAATCCACTTTTAGTTTTACCAGAAATTATTCTCGTTATTCCTACATCAATAATTACAACCCCGTCTTTTACCATATCGGCAGTAATAAATTCGGGAATGCCTAGCGCAACAATTAATATATCAGCATTTAAAGTAAATTCTTTTAAATTAACTGTACGACTATGACATAAGGATACGGTACAATTACCAAAGGCTGTATTACGAGCCATTAATATACTCATTGGAGAACCTACAATATGACTTCGACCAATAACAACACAATGTTTACCAATCGTATCAATTTTATAACGCTCTAACAATTGTATTATTCCAAAAGGAGTGGCAGGCAAATAAGTAGGTAAATTTAAAGCCATTCGTCCTACATTTTGAGGATGAAAACCATCCACATCTTTTTGAGGCGAAATTGCTTCTAAAATTTTATATTCGTTAATATGTTTTGGTAAAGGTAATTGCACAATATACCCATCAACATCAGAATCAGTGTTTAAATCTTTTATTTTTTTAAGAAGCTCTTGTTCTGAAACTAATTCAGGCAAACGAATTAGTGTAGAATTAAAACCAACCCTTTCACATGCCCTAACTTTAGCTGCAACATATGTTTCGCTTGCTCCATCGCTACCAACTAAAATAGCTGCTAAATGAGGTATCTTCTTATTGTTTTTTTTTAGCTCTTCTACTTGAAGAAAAATTTCATCCTGAATCTGTAACGAAATTAATTTACCGTCAATAATTTGAGTCAAAGTATTCAAAGGAATTTAATGTTAAAAAATAGAGATAAATATTACCATGTAGCATTTGGAAATGCACGATGAACATATTGCATTTCGGCTAATAAAAACCCTAAATGTTCAGAATGTTTTCCTTCCCTACTTCCTTTTTGTTTAAATAATGTTGTTGGAATTTGTAACGTAGCTTCGGCTATAACTTCATTTACACGCTTTTCCCAATTGGCTTTTATGATAGATAAATCAGGAGCAATTCCTTCTGAAATTAGTAAAGCGTCAATTTCATCCATTTCAAACATTTCAGAAGTAAACATCCATAAATCATTTAATCCGTTTTGCAATCGCTCATGACTTTCGGTTGTTCCATCACCTAAACGAAACATCCATTGAGTCGTGTGTCTTAAATGATACGTAATTTCTTTATGCGATTTTTGTGCTATTGCAGCAATGGTTTCGTCTTTACTATTTTTTAACTCTTCATACAAAAAATACATGTAGGTATCAAAAATAAACTGACGAGCAATAGTAGTTGCAAAATCACCATTCAGTTGTTCTGTGATTAATAAATTACGGTACTCACGCTCATCACGCAAATATGCTAAATCATCTTCACTTCTACCTTTACCTTCTACCTTACCTGCATAAGCAAGTATTGATGTTGCATTACCAACAAAATCTAATGCAATATTTATTAGTGCAATATCTTCTTCTAAAATCGGTCCATGTCCACACCATTCAGATAAACGATGTCCGATAATTAAACTACTATCGCCTAAGCGCAATAGGTATTGAAATTTAGCTTGTTGTATATCCATTTAATTTGTTCTTGGCTGGTGGTTATTAGTTAATCGAATTAGGTTAATAACCCAATATGTATAAACCAATAACGAATAACTATAAATACTTTACTCCTTCTGGAATTTTATAAAATGTTGGGTGACGATATGGTTTATCATTTGATGGTTCAAAAAAAGCTCCTTGATCCTCAGGACTTGAAGCTGATATTGCGTTTGCTGGAACTACCCATATACTTATGCCTTCGCTTCTTCGTGTGTACACATCACGTGCATTTTGAATTGCCATTTCAGCATCTGTAGCATGTACGTTACCTACGTGTTTGTGAGGTATTCCAGGGTTACCTTGCAAAAAGACTTCCCATACCGGCCATTGAGAATCGTTACTCATAATATTTAGTTATTTTATTAATTATACGTTTCAGTTTAGGTTATTTTTGTTTTACAAATAAAATAACCAAATACTATTCACCATTTTTAAGATGCTTGCTTTTCTTTTAATTGTTTTTCAGCGTAAGCAATCGCCGCATCGCGCACCCAACGTCCATTTTTATCTGCATCATTGCGATCTTTTAATCGTTTTGCATTACATGGTCCGTTCCCTTTAATTACATCAAAAAACTCATCCCAATTAATTTTCCCGTGTGAATAATGACCTGTTTTTTCATCAAATTTCATATCCTTATCAGGAATAGTTAGTCCAATAAATTCAGCTTGAGGAATGGTTCTATCGATAAATCTTTCGCGAATAGCATCATTGCTTTCCATCTTCACTTTCCATCGCATTAATTGATCGCTATTTGGCGATTGATCATCGCTTGGACCCAACATCATAATTGATGGCCACCACCAACGATTTAAAGCATCCTGAGCCATCTGCTTTTGTTCAGATGTACCTTTAGCGAGCGTCATCATTATCTCATATCCTTGGCGATTATGAAAACTTTCTTCCTTACAGATACGAACCATAGCTCGTGAATATGGACCATACGAACCCCGCGCTAATGCCGTTTGATTCATAATTGCTGCACCATCAACTAACCAACCAATTGCACCAATATCGGCCCATGTAAGTGTAGGGTAATTAAAAATACTCGAATATTTTGCTTTACCTGTATGTAATTGATGCAACAACTCTGTCCTATCAACTCCTAATGTTTCAACTGCACTATACAAGTATAAACCATGCCCAGCTTCATCTTGCACCTTTGCCAACAAAATAGCTTTTCTTCTTAAACTCGGAGCTCGAGTAATCCAATTTCCTTCAGGTAACATGCCAACAATTTCGGAATGCGCATGTTGACTCATCATACGAATCAACTGTTTACGATATGCTTCAGGCATCCAATCTTTTGGTTCTATTTTGTGTCCTGCTGCAATTTTTGCTTCAAAGGACTCCAGTTGCTTTCCTTCTTCCATAATTAAATTATTCAAATGCAATTTTATTATTATAAAAGTCATAAAAATATGACTTTTCTCATTTTGTTCAAATTTCGTTTTTATTTTATAAAAATATAGATAATTTTAAGATTCAATACATAAATATTTAAAATTAAAAAAGCGCATTAAAGTGGCGCTTTTTTAATTTTAAACTCTACATCAATTATGCTTATAAACCTTTATCATAATTTACTCTTATACTATCAGTTGTTGGTCTGCTTTGACAAGTAAGAATGTAACCTTGTTTTACTTCGGAAGCTGAAAGGGCGTAATTAACTGTCATCTCTACTTTCCCATCTTCAAGGTAAGCGCGACAGGTACAACAAGACCCACCCTGACAAGCAAATGGAGCATCTAACCCTATTCTTAATGCTGCTTCCAAAACCGTTTCATCTTTTTCTAATACAACAGCATGTTCATCACCATCAATAATAATAGTTGCTGTTGAGCCTGATGCGATATTTGAAGATACTTTAATCTCTTCAGAACTCAGTGGAGCATTAAAATATTCGATATGAACTTGATTTTCACTTATATTTAATACTTTTAAAGCAGAAACAACATTATCCATCATTTGTCCAGGACCACAAATAAAATACTCGTTATCTGCTAAGGTATCTACGTAACTTTCAATAAGTTGAATATTTTTCTCCTTTGTCATTAATCCTTTTAATTGCTCTTGATGATTTGGAGGAGCTACATTTAAAATATGAAAAACCTTTAAACTATCTACATTTGATAGCTCAAGCTGTTTTATTTGTTTATGAAATATAATTGATGATTCATCATTATTGCCATAAAACAAAATTATTCTGCTATTTGGTTCCGTTTTTAATACGGTTTTTAATATTGATAAAATTGGTGTTATACCACTACCGCCGGCAAAAAGGATGTATTTTTTTTTGTTCGACGGATTCAACTCTGAATAAAAATTACCCATTGGAATCATTACTTCCAACGTATCACCAACCTTTATTTTATCGTTAATAAAAGTAGAAACACGACCATCTTTTACTTTTTTTATTGCTACACGTAATTCGTTTTCATCAACTGGGCTACTGCAAATAGAATAAGATCGCCTTAACTCCTCGCCATTAACTTTCAGTTTTAAAGTAAGATATTGACCTTGCTTATATTTATAATCTTGCTTTAAATTAGCCGGTACTTCAAAAGCAATCGAAACAGCATCGGCAGTTTCTTTGGAAACATCAATAACTTTAAGAGAATGGAATTTTGACATTTTTATTTTAGTTTAATTTTGCGAATTTACAATTATTAATAATGATTTTTAATTTAAAAAATGATTTATTTAGTAAGAGTTTTCTAAATGTACAATCAAAGTTGATCTAAATGAATTTTAAATAAAACTGTTTTGCTTTAGCATTTATTTGGTTACAATTAAAAAAACTGTGTAAATAGCTATTTTATTTAAAACTAACTAATCTCCCCACTCTTTATTTTCTAATAAAGGAACAAATTTAAACTCCCCAAATTCTGTTTTTTCAACTTTTTTTTCGGCTACTTTTTTTATTAATGTCATTATCTGAATATTTTCGCCCAAAGGGATAACCATTATTCCACCAACTTTTAATTGATTTAATAATGATTCGGGGATTGTTGGAGCACCTGCTGTAATTATTATTTTATCAAATGGAGCAAAAGTGGGTAAGCCTTTATACCCATCTCCATAAAAAAACTTTGCACTATAACCAATCGTTGGTAAAAAAACTTTAGTAGCTTCATACAATGATTTTTGCCGTTCGATGGTATAAACCTTTGCTCCCATTTCTATCAAAACAGATGTTTGAAAACCAGACCCTGTACCTATTTCTAAAACCTTCTCTCCTTTTTTTAGTTCCAACAACTCTGTTTGAAAAGCAACTGTATGAGGCCTTGATATTGTTTGCCCAGAACCAATCGGAAAAGCAATATCCTCATAAGCTCGTTCTATAAAAGAACTATTTAAAAATAAATGACGGGGAATATTTTCAATCGCTCTTAATACATCCTCATTGTTAATGCCTTTTTCTCTCAATAATTTTGAAAGTTGTCTCCGTAATCCTTTATGCCTAAATGTATCCGATGCCATAATTATCTATTTTTCCATTTGCGATAACTCCAAATATAATTGGGTTACAAAATTAACATATAAGTATTCATAAGTATGAGTATTTTTTCAATAAGCAATTGTGGAAAAAAAGTATTTTTGTGCAAATTCATCATTTATGATAAAAATAGGAATATTAGGAGCTGGGCATTTAGGCAAAATCCACATTCGCCTTTTAAAAGAAATTGAAAATTTTGAAGTAATTGGTTTTTACGATGCTAATCCTGAAGCCGCTAAACTCGTAGAGCAAGAATTTGAAATTAAATGCTTTGATTCAATTGAAGAACTTTTAGATCTTGTAGATGCTGTGGATATTGTAACGCCAACTATAACTCATTATACTTGTGCATCAAAAGCAATAAAAAAATCAAAGCATATTTTTATTGAAAAGCCTGTAACAAATACCATAGAAGAAGCAAAAACACTAATAGGACTTTCAAAGGAAGCGAATGTAAAAGTTCAGGTAGGCCATGTTGAGCGATTTAACCCAGCATTCATGGCTGCTAGAGAGTATTGTTCGAATCCTATGTTTATTGAAACGCATCGATTGGCTCAATTTAATCCAAGAGGCACCGATGTATCGGTAGTTTTAGATTTAATGATTCATGATATTGACATTATTTTAAGTGTTGTTAAATCAAATATAAAACGAATCAGCGCAAGCGGAGTGGCAGTTGTAAGCGACACACCGGATATTGCTAATGCACGCATTGAGTTTGACAATGGATGTGTTGCAAACCTTACTGCAAGCCGTATTTCAATGAAAAATATGCGAAAGTCACGATTCTTTCAAAAGGATGCTTACATCTCAGTTGATTTTCTTGATAAAAAAGTTGATGTTATTAGTTTAAAAAATGTTGAAGGCGATATTGACCCTTTAGCAGTAACTATTGATTTAGGAAAAGACAAAGGTTCTAAACAAATTTTTTTCGAAAATCCAATTATTTCACCAACCAATGCAATAAAAATGGAATTGGAAGCGTTTGCTAATTCTATTATCAATAACACAACTCCATTAGTTAGCATTGATGATGGTTATAAAGCTTTAGATGTAGCCTATAAAATCATTGAAAAAATGAAGATTACATCCAATTTTATTGAAGAATCGAGCACTGGAACAAACCAATAAAATGAATATAAAAAAACATCTATTTTTTGCTTCACTAAGTATTATTATTTTTTTTAGTTCATGCGAACTATATAATCCTACTGAAAAAGTACCTGCTTATATTCATATCGATAAAATTAATCTTACCACAAAATCTATTGAAGGGAGCAGTTCAAATAAAATTACCGATGCATGGGTTTATATTGATGATCAGTTGATTGGCTGTTTTGAATTACCTTCGACTTTTCCTGTTCTTATTGAAGGACAACATCAACTTAAAATTTATGCAGGCATCAAAGTTAATGGAATCTCTGAAAGCAGATCGCCTTACCCATTTTACGATTTTTATTCCCAAACTATTAATTTACAAAAAGCGACCACACTGAATATAACCCCTAATGTAAAATATGCATCCAATGTTCATTTCGATTTTATGGAAGATTTTGAAGGAGCAGGTGTTATTATAGCAAAAGATAGCGCTTCTGGCACCGACACAAGTTTAATTCAGTTATTTGCTCCAAACATAAATGTATTTGAAGGAAATAGTTCGGGTGCTGCATATTTAAATAATCATCAATATTTGTATGAAGGTGTATCTAATACATCATATATATTGCCCAAAGGTGTATCCCCAATTTTTTTAGAGTTAAACTATAAATGTAATCACGAATTTATAGTAGGCGTGTATTCACATCAGGGAAGTAGTACATCAAAAAATAAAGCTTTAACTTTAAGAGCAAGCGCAGCATGGAATAAAACCTATGTTTATTTAACACCCTTAATTAGTGGATCGGGAAATGCAACCGATTTTAATATATTTTTCGGAATGGTGAATTATTCTGGCTCAGATTCCTTGGCTTTATTATTAGACAATATAAAACTGGTTCATTATTAATGAATAAAAAATTACAAACATTAAAATATATTGTAAGCGATTTTGTGTCGGCTTCACTTACATGGAGTTTATTTTATGTTTTCAGGAAATTATATATTGAATCGGCGAAGTATGGAATTTCTATTCCTGTAATTTTTGACAACCGTTTTTATTGGGGCTTAATTTTAATTCCCACTTTTTGGATTTTAATCTACTATCTCACAGGAACATATAAAGAGGTTTACAGGAAGTCTCGTTTAAGAGAGATTGGTCAAACACTTTTAATTTCTATTATTGGAGTTTTAATAATATTTTTCAGTTTATTACTCGACGACCAAATTGGTTCATACAAAAACTATTATCAAAGTTTAATTACTTTATTTTTAGTCCATTTTGGATTAACTGCCAGTTTCCGATTTATTATTTCTAGCAGAACTAGCCACAGGATACATAATCGTATTATAGGGTTTAATACATTACTTATTGGAAGTAATGAAAATGCGTTAAAATCATACAATGAAATTCAAAATCAAACCAAATCATCAGGTAATAAATTTGTAGGTTTTATTCATGTTGAAGGTAAAAATGGCAATTCACAAATATTAAGTAAAACTTTACCTCACCTAGGTGAACTTTCTGAATTAAAAGCTGTTATAAAAAAATACAATATCGAAGAAGTAATCATTGCCATAGAATCATACGAGCATGAAAACATCGGGAAAATAATAAATGACTTACAGGATATGGAATTAATTATAAAAGTTATTCCAGATATGTATGACATACTTTCAGGCTCTGTAAAAATGACTTCCATTTTTGGTGCTCCACTTATTGAGATTTCAAGAGAAATTATGCCAGATTGGGAGCAATCTACCAAACGTTTTTTCGATATTCTCATTTCTTTTTTTGTATTAACTGCTTTATCCTGGATTTACCTAATAATTGCAATCGCTGTAAAATTAGGCTCCAAAGGACCTGTTTTTTATAGTCACGAGCGTATTGGTTGGCATGGAAAACCATTTTTTATTCATAAGTTCAGATCGATGTATGTAGATGCTGAAAAGAGTGGCCCAGCTCTTTCAAGTAAAAATGATTCACGGATTACTCCTTTTGGGAAATTTATTAGAAAAGTACGGCTTGATGAAATACCTCAATTTTACAATGTTTTAATCGGAGAAATGTCGATTGTTGGCCCAAGACCTGAGCGTCAATTTTTTATCGACCAAATTATTGTTAAAGCACCACATTATAAACATTTACATAAAGTTCGCCCAGGAATTACCTCTTGGGGACAAGTAAAATATGGTTATGCCGAAAACGTGGATGAGATGACAGAGCGTTTAAAATATGATATAATTTATATTGAAAATATGTCGCTAGGTGTTGATTTGAAAATTTTAATTTACACAGTATTGATTGTGGTTCAAGGTCGAGGTAAGTAAAAAATAGGTAATAGAAAGTTACACCTAAAAAATTAAATAATTTTATATTTGTAAAACACTAATAAATCACAAATTAAATTACAATGAAAAATATAGCAGTAATAGGTTCTGGAACAATGGGTAATGGAATAGCTCATACATTTGCACAACAAGGATATAATGTTGCACTTATTGATATTTCTCAAACAGCATTGGAAAAAGCGCTTACTACTATTTCAAAAAACTTAGACCGAACAGTTGCAAAAGGTATTATTACTGAAGCTGATAAAATACAAACGCTAAAAAATATAACCACTTATACTGTAATGGCTGAAGGAGTTGTTAATTCAGATTTAGTAGTTGAAGCAGCGACCGAAAATGTAGAAATTAAATTAAATATTTTCCGTGAGTTGGATAAAATTTGTCCGGCAAATACTATTTTGGCAAGTAACACATCATCTATCTCAATTACTAAAATTGGTGCAGTTACTAAACGAGCAGACAAAGTTATTGGGATGCATTTTATGAATCCTGTACCTATAATGAAACTAGTTGAAGTTATCAGAGGATATTCAACCTCTGATGAGGTTACTAATTTAATTGTTGAAACATCTAAAAAATTAAAAAAAATACCAGTAGAAGTTAATGATTATCCAGGTTTTGTGGCTAACAAAATATTGATGCCAATGATTAACGAAGCAATAATTACATTACATGAGGGAACTGCTGGTGTTGAAGAAATTGATACTGTTATGAAACTTGGAATGGCTCACCCAATGGGACCTTTGCAATTAGCTGATTTTATTGGTTTAGATGTTTGCTTGTCTATCCTTCGTGTTTTACAGGATGGTTATGGTAATCCTAAATATGCTCCATGTCCATTACTAGTTAATATGGTTATGGCAGGACATTTAGGTGCTAAATCGGGTGAAGGATTTTATTTATACACCCC
>CANCPZ010000085.1 GCA_947380175.1 Bacteroidota bacterium
TACATTTTAGTTTTGATTTGATTAGATTTCGTTTTTAAGAATTGTCATTAAAAGCAAAAAATAATATAATGAGATTATTCTCAAAGATTTCATTCAGTATTTGGTAGTTTGAATAAAAATTACGTTATTTGCATTCCAAAATTTTTAAAAAGAACATTTTTAATACAACATACAATGTCTAGAGTTTGCGAAATAACAGGAAAAAAAGCGATAGTAGGTAATAAAGTATCTCACTCAAACGCTAAAACAAAAAGAAAATTTAACGTGAATCTTCAGGTTAAAAAGTTCTTTTTACCTGAAGAAAATAAATGGATAACATTACGTTTGTCTACATCTGCATTACGTACCATTACTAAAAATGGTATTAGCGCTGTTTTAAAAGAAGCAAAAGAGCAAGGACATTTGAAAAAATAATTTATTTATAATAATTTTTGAATAAAAACATATATTACAATGGCAAAAAAAGGCAATAGAATACAAGTTATAATGGAATGTACTGAGCATAAAACTACTGGAATGCCAGGAACATCTCGTTACGTTACGACTAAAAATAAAAAGAATACTACTGAAAGATTAGAATTGAAAAAATACAATCCAATTTTAAAAAAAGTAACTGTTCATAAAGAAATTAAATAATAAAACATAGTTTCAGGTTTATAAGTTTTAAGTTTTTAAACTTTCAACTTTTAACATTTAACTTTCAAACTTAAAATACAATGGCTAAGAAAGTAGTTGCAACGCTAAAATCAGGTAAAGGAAATAACTTTACTAAAGTAATTAAAATGGTAAAGTCGCCTAAAACTGGAGCTTACTCATTTAAGGAGGAAATCATTCACAATGATCACATTCAAGATTTTTTAACTAAAAAATAAGTTGAAAAATATACAGTTTTTTGTAAAAGCTTCCTCCAACAAAAAGGGGAAGCTTTTATAGTTTTAATAGATTGTTTATAGGCAAATTTTATAAATATAAAACAATGGGGATTTTGAGTTTTTTCAGTAAAGAGAAAAAAGAAAGTTTAAACAAAGGACTTTTTGTTACAAAACAAAGCTTTTTTAGTAAGCTAGCCAATGTTGTATTAGGAAAAGCTACGATTGACGATGACGTATTAGATAATTTAGAAGAAATATTTTTAACATCAGATGTTGGAGTAGATACATCGTTAAAAATAATTGAACGAATAAAAAAACGAGTTGCGCAACAACGTAAAATCGAAACATCAAAACTAAACGAAATCCTTCGTGAAGAAATAGCTGACTTGTTGGTTTCAAATGGGATGGAAGATAAGCCCGATTTTGATTTGCCATATTCTAAAAAGCCATATGTTATAATGGTAGTAGGTGTTAATGGCGTTGGCAAAACTACAACTATAGGTAAGTTATCTCATCAATTTATTAAATCAGGTAAAACTGTTGTGATTGGCGCTGCAGATACATTTAGAGCAGCAGCAGTAGATCAAATTAAAATATGGTCGGAACGAACTGGGGCTTCATTGGTATCTCAAGGGATGAATGCAGATCCTGCTTCTGTTGCTTTTGATACGTTAACTTCTGCCGTTGCAAAAAATACAGACATTGTAATAATAGATACAGCGGGCCGTTTGCATAACAAAATAAATTTAATGAACGAACTAACAAAAATTAAAAATGTTATGCGTAAAATCATTCCTGATGCACCACACGAAATTCTTTTGGTTTTAGATGCGTCAACAGGACAAAATGCAATTGAACAATGTAGGCAGTTTACTACAGCTACTGATGTAAATGCACTAGCATTAACCAAATTGGATGGTACAGCTAAAGGTGGTGTTGTTATTGGAATTTCGGATATGTTTCACATTCCAGTAAAATATATTGGAGTAGGTGAAAGGATGGAAGATTTGCAGGTGTTCAATAAAAATGAATTTGTAGATAGCTTGTTTAAGCAATAATCAATATTCACTTTTACATTTTTATTAAAAATCATCAATTAGAAATTAGTTCATTTTTAAAACTTCAATATTTAATTGTTCAATTGAAATACCAATTTCAAATAAGAGCGCTAATAAGATTTTCGAACTATTATCCCCCTTCATTAAAAAATCGTAAAAAATAGTATAAGTAATTTAAGTCACATTTTTTTTATTTCTATCAATTCTCAAACTTCATTTTAGTATATTTGGAACGCTTTTTTAAAAATTCCTCATATTGCTAATAACCCAATAAATAAAACTATATGGATATCGAATTCAATAAAAATGAAGATAAAATGAATCAACTTATTTCCGCAATGGAAAAAAAGTTGTCGAAAATTTATTTGGGCGGTGGGAAAAGCAGAATAGATAAATTGCATGAGCAAGGTAAAATGAGTGCGCGAGAACGCATCGATTATTTAGTTGATAAAGACTCTAAGGTTATTGAAATAGGAGCTTTTACTGGTGACGACATGTATCTAGAACATGGAGGATGTCCAGCAGGTGGAGTAGTGGTAGTAATTGGTTATGTAAGTGGGCGCCAATGTATTATTGTTGCAAATGATGCAACAGTAAAAGCAGGAGCATGGTTTCCCATAACAGGCAAAAAGAATTTAAGAGCGCAAGAAATAGCAATGGAAAATCGTTTACCAATTATTTATTTGGTGGATAGTGCTGGTGTATATCTTCCTCTTCAAGATGAAATATTTCCAGATAAGGAACACTTTGGTCGTATTTTTCGCAATAATGCAATCATGTCAGGTATGGGTATTTTGCAAATATCTGCAGTGATGGGAAGTTGTGTTGCAGGTGGCGCCTACCTGCCAATCATGAGCGATGAAGCTATGATTGTTGATAAAACAGGAAGTATATTTTTAGCTGGTTCGTATTTAGTAAAAGCTGCTATTGGCGAAACCATTGATAACGAAACATTGGGTGGTGCTACAACTCATTGCGAAATATCGGGTGTTACTGATTATAAATGTAAAGATGACAAAGATTGTTTAACTCGTATTAGAAATATTATGAGTAAAGTAGGTTATTTTGATAAAGCTGGTTTTAATCGTATTGAAGCTACATTGCCTAAAAAAGATGAGAAAGAAATATTAGGAATCATTCCCGATGCGCGTGATAAACAATATGACATGCGTGAAATTATTGCCCGTTTAGTTGATGATTCTGATTTTGAAGAATACAAAGAAGGTTACGGACAAAGTATTTTATGTGGTTTAGCTAGGATTGATGGTTGGAGCGTTGGAATTGTTGCCAATCAGCGTAAAGTTGTAAAAAGTAAAAAAGGGGAGATGCAGTTTGGGGGCGTAATTTATAGTGATAGTGCTGATAAATCTGCCCGATTTATTATGAACTGTAATCAAAAGAAAATACCATTATTATTTCTTCAAGATGTTACAGGTTTTATGGTAGGTTCTCGTTCGGAGCATGGTGGTATCATAAAAGATGGAGCTAAAATGGTTAATGCAATGGCTAATTCGGTGGTCCCAAAATTTACTGTTATAATAGGTAATTCCTATGGTGCAGGTAATTATGCAATGTGTGGTAAGGCTTACGATCCTCGTTTAATTATTGGTTGGCCAACAGCTCAAATGGCTGTTATGGGTGGTGCTCAAGCAGCAAAGGTTTTACTTCAAATTGAAGTAGCATCTTTAAAAGCAAAAGGCGAATTAATTACACCTGAAAAAGAAGCAGAATTGTATAATAAAACAAAAGACCGTTACGATAGCCAGACAACGCCTTATTATGCTGCGGCACGTTTATGGATGGATGCAATCATTAATCCATTGGATACGCGTAAATGGATTTCGATGGGGATAGAAATGGCTAACCATGCACCTATAACAAAAGCATATAATGTAGGAGTTATACAAGCATAAAACATCTTCATTAATAAATTTAGGAATACAATAAAATAATAAATATTTTTGTTCAAATAAATTTAATCATTCATTATGAAATCAAAATTAATTACTTCACGTTTTATTTTTATCACATCGGCTATTCTTATAGCATCTGTAAGTCGCTTATTTCCTCATTTACCTAATTTTACTCCTATTGCAGCCATGGCTTTATTTGGAGCAATTAATTTAAAAGATAAACGTATGGCATTTATTCTTCCGCTACTTGCAATGTTCGTAAGTGATGTTATTATTGAAGTTACAACAGGTTTTGGTTTTCATAATACAATGGTATACGTTTACATCAGTTTTGTTTTGACTTCTTTTGTTGGTTTTTTTGTAAAGCGTAATATTAACTTTTTTACTGTATTGGCAGGTTCTATTATATCATCCATCTTATTTTTTATAATTACCAATTTTGGAGTATGGGCTGCATCAGGTTTTCAGTTGGGAGTTGCAGGATTAGGTACAACCTATATTTTAGGTATCCCATTTTTTGCACCAACGTTATTAGGAGATTTATGTTTTAATGCTGTTTTATTCGGATCATTTTATTTAGCACAAATAAAATTCCCTGCTCTTCAAAGAGTTAACTAATTTATTTAAAAAACTAACAAACCTTCTAAAAACTTTTATTTTAGAAGGTTTGTTAGTTAATTCCCTTTTTAGAAAAGTGCTATTTCATTTTATTTTTACGAATAAATACTTTGTAGGAATCAAACATTACAGCTTTAAACGATAATTGAAATACCCCAAAATAAGGAACACTTTTACTTGAAATAAATTTTGTAGAAAGCGTATACCTTCCTTCTAAAGAAAGTTGCTTAGAAAGGTTAAATTCTGTAGCAAGCAAAACCGAAAAATCGTTGTACATATTACTAAACAGCGTTTTAGTGTGCATGCCATTTTTCTTACTGCCATCAATGTAAATGTATTGTGAACTTAAGTATTTTGAATATTGAATACCTATATTAGCTTTTATGTTTTCGCTAAACTTATATTGTAAATATAATGGTATGTCCAAATATTCGAAATGGTATTTAACCAGAGGGGGATCTTTTTTTATTGATTTCCCTGCGTAGATTATTTCCAAACAAGCATTTATTTTATTTGAAAAAACAAATGTGTTTACAAAACCGCCATGAAAAAAAATGCCTTGAAAATAGCTAATAGTATCCTTATATAAATTAGTACTATTAACACCCGCTTTAAATGATAAGGTGTAGGATTCCTGATCAGAATAAACAGTTTGCGATATAACAACTGTTTGAAAAAAGCAAATTATAAAACATGTAAGAATTATATTTTTAAAATGCTTCAATTCGTTAAATAGTTTTTAGTGGGTTTTTACTTCTGTGGAATTACTCCAATCTCTTTCGGTAATAGGGGAATCATCTTTAAAATAATAAATAGGTCCGAAAGATGTTACTTTTTTTAAATACATGTGCCCCTCTGTTCCTTTAACTACAATACGTCTAGTAATTCGAACATTATTTTCATTGTCATGCTCTTCCGTAATACCTTCAGGATATTTTTTAGCTAGTTCATTTCGAAAATCTTCTTTTGAAACAGTTTCAACCACAGTAGTTGTTATTTTAGCTTTCATTAATATATCAATTGCAACTAATTGGTCTTTTGGGTATTTTTCTGTTGGTTTTAAATTTAAAGCTTGCTGAAAATTTGATTTTGATAAATTAAAATCTTTTGATGCTAAATACCTATCTCCTTTTGTTATAAAATCTTTATACTGTAATTCAATTTCTTTGTTTCGCGAAATATTATCAATTAACTTATTAATTTCAGAAATTTTAGTTAAAGGTAATTGTTCGGTTGGTTTAATCGATTGAGCTTCCTTATATGCGATTAATGCGGTGGTGTAATCTTTTGCAATAATTGATGTATTCGCTTTTGCTATAGCAGCATCGTATTTTGCTTGCAGCTCCTTCTTTTTAAAATCATCAGCAATAAATTGGTCAATTTTTACAATTTGCTCTTTAGGGTGCCTTTCATTTGTTTTATAAGTTAAAGCTTCGTTATAACTTATTTTCGAGTTAATATAATCCTTAACATCAAAAGCTTTATCAGCCTTAGCAATCGCAGCATTGTATTTATCATTCAACTCGTTTTCTTTTGCTATTCTATTTTTTTCTGCAGCATCGTTAGCTAAAGCGGTTGCTAGTAATTTATCAATTTCGGTAAGTTTAGCTTTAGGGTAAACTTCCGAAGGTTTAATTCCCAATGCTTCGTTATAAGCAGTTTTTGCACTGGTGTAATCTTTGGTAAGTAAGGATTTATCCGCTTTAGCAATCGCAGCATTGTATTTATCATTCAACTCGTTTTCTTTTGCTATTCTATTTTTTTCTGCAGCATCGTTAGCTAAAGCGGTTGCTAGTAATTTATCAATTTCGGTAAGTTTAGCTTTAGGGTAAGCTTCCGAAGGTTTAATTCCCAATGCTTCGTTATAAGCAGTTTTTGCACTAGTGTAATCTTTGGTAAGTAAGGATTTATCCGCTTTAGCAATAGCAGCATTGTATTTATCATTCAACTCATTTTCTTTTGCTATTCTATTTTTTTCTGCAGCATCGTTAGCCAAAGCCGTTGCTAGTAATTTATCAATTTCGGTAAGTTTAGCTTTAGGGTAAGCTTCCGAAGGTTTAATTCCCAACGCTTCGTTATAAGCAGTTTTTGCACTGGTGTAATCTTTTTTATTGAAAGCTGCATCAGCTTTACTGATTGAAGAGTTATATTTTGAGGTAATAGCTGCATCTGTAATTGCTTTTTGTTTTGCATCTTCCTCAAGCTTTTTTATTGACTCTTCTTCCAGTTTTTTTAGATTTAATAAAGCATTTTGCATTGATTCAGAATATGCTTCGTCAAAAACTATCTTTTTCTTTTCATCGTCGAATGAAAATTTTGCCATCGGCTGACTTAATATGGCATTGATTTGCGAAACGATGGAAGGGTCTTTAGGCATTTCAAAAATTGAAATCTCAGGTTTAGTCCCATCTTGCTCATAGTCAGCTAAAACATCTGCAGGAATACCTTTTGTAGAAAACATTAATTTTTTTGTAATGTATCCAGCTTTCGTTACAGATAAAGTATATTCCATATCCTGAATCAATTTGAAAGTAAACTTACCATTAGAGGATGTGTTGATTTTTTCTTCAATTACACCACCTTTGTAAAGTATAACAATAGCACCTTCAACTTTCTTTTTATTAGCTGATACAAATCCGTCAATAGTGTATGTAAATTGAGCTCTAGCCTGTTGAAATGTAAATACAGAAAGGTATAAAATTAAAAATAGCCTAGCTGTATGTTTTAAAAAATCGTAACTACCTATTTTGTTCATAAAAAAACGGCTCTGGCAAAGCTTGTTAAGCAATTTTATTTAGTTAATACTAGTCGCAAATATCGAAAAAATAATTAAAGAATCACATCATTTTCTGCTAGCATAAAATAAAATGACGACTCAAAAAACTAATTCATCTTCACAATTTTAATGGGGGTGCTTTTTTCGCTACCGTTGATTATCATTACTGAATAAATACCTGAATTTAATTCAGGAGTAACTAATAGTACACTTTTTTTCTGAGTTACCTTTATTTCACTAATAACTCGGCCAGCAATATCCGCAATAATAATTGCTGAGTTGTCTGCTAACTTGTTTTTTAATTCATAAGCTATTGAAATTTGCTCCGTAAAAGGATTTGGAAATACGTTAATTAGATTATCTATTTTATTAACTTGTTCAACAATTGAAGAAGCTCCTTCTTGTATGAAAAAAGAATCAAAACCGGCTTCTAAAATATGTCCTGGTAAATTATCGGCTACACGTACTATTAATTGCATGGTAGATGTAGGTAGTATATAGTCCGAAATCTTAAACGATTTATGAACCCAGGATGAATTTCCTGCTGAAGAAACGACTACATATTCAAGTAAAACAGTTGATATACCATTATATAAATATATGCTTAACGAATCATTAGGTGATCCTGAACCGCCTCCATTATAAAACCAACGAGAATAATCGATATATGGAATAGAATAATTGCTTAAATCAAAAAGGGGAGATGTTAATGTTGTTGCTCCGTTATCTACATCCTGGTCTGAAGATGTTAAGCCTGTATTACCAGTAACATATGCTTTGTTTGAACAATCAATACTTTCATCAACACCCGGATTTATAAGTGTTAAACCACTATTTGTTCCAAGAGGTACACCTCTTTCCCATATCCCAGAACTTGCCGTTGAATTTACAGACCAGCCAAAATCAAAAGTAAAATCATCGTAATAACCTTTTGAAAGTTGGTATGATAAATTACTTGTTGATTGATTTATTGTTTGATTCGAAGAACAGTAGGTTTCGTATCCCCATTTTCCAGCATAAATATTATAATCATTTGCTGTTAATAAATTACAACTTGAAAAATTACCATTATTATCGGTAACAAAATTATAAGAACTCAAGGAATTATTTATAGTTACACTTGCATCTGACAAAGGATTACCTGTAGAAGCATCAGAAGTTACTCCGATTACATTCACTGTATTTAGAGGTACTAATTGAATATTTAAGTTGTTTACAACACCTGCTGAAAGTAAAACTCCCGTAATGGTTTTACTTAAGTACCCAGTTTTAGAAAATGTGATATCGTAAGTTCCTGGTAAATAAGTTCCAGTTTTGTATTCTCCTGAAATATCCGTGCTGTCTTTTATATTTGCTGAAATACAAGTAATTTTTGTATTATTTAATTGTGCGCCACAAATACTATCTGTAACAGAACCTTCTAAATAACATGCATGAATATAAGTTGGAGAAAAAACAAATAAACCATCTTCAATGTTTGAAACAATAATTGTTCCTGATGGTAAATAAGGGTATACACCCCAGTCGCCATTAAAACCATTTCCATTAGCAGTAGGGTAGGTGTCGTAATTCCCAACTTGAATCATGTTTTGTGGGCGACTTACATCTGTAATTGTAAAACCATCTCTATACCATGATGTTACTGCAAAATCATTTCCGTTAACATTTATTATATGGGTATTATGAACAATAGATCCTGAACCAGCATTTGATTGAATCTTGTCTAATTCATTTATATTTGAAGGATCCGAAACGTCATAAGATGTAAGAAATGAGTTAGTTATTTCATCAGTAGTAAATAGTGTTTTACTATTTGTGGATAACCAAGTATTGTGTGTAAAATTATTGGGTGTAAACTGATTATTAAGTTCAATTGGATTTGCTTTATCTCTAAAATCAACTATTGAAAAATACCCCTTGTAAATATGGCTGGCAAATAAGGTGTCATTTCTAACGTAACCATCATGAACATATGGGGCATTACCTGTACCTACTGAATATTTTCCTGCATAAGTAGGTGTCCAAGGGTTAGTTAAATCAGCAACAATAGCGCCTCCTCCAAATAATTTACTACCATATAGATAAACAAAATTGTTGTCGATATGGAGTGAATGAATTGAAGTTAACTGACCAGCAATTGCTCCGTCTCCGGTCCAACTATGGGTTGTTATTCCTGCAACATTGGGTAGTGTGCTTAAATTAAAAATCTGTAAGCCACCACCAGCTTCAGTTGTTACGTATGCAAATTTGCCTCTAACTTTTATCTCCTGCCATTCAGCTTGCGTTCCTGTAGGACCTGTGTGTTGGTAAACTTTAACAGGGTTTGAAGGATTTGTAACATCAACAATAGAAAGGCCTACAGAAGCACCAACAAGTGCGTATTCGTTACCTAATGAATCAACATAGCCACAAATATTTGCACATGTTTGTCCAGGATAAGTAAGTTGAGAACGAAATGTAATATTTTGATTTTGAGCAAGCAGTGTATAAACCGAGAAGTTTATAATAAAGCTTGTGAAAAGTAGTTTTTTAAATTTCATAAAGTAAAATTGAAACAAATTGATAATATGGTTTTAATAAATTATAACAGAATTAAATACGAAATTTTAATAACTACTTTATTTTCTTATTTTAATCAATTTCTAAATAGTCTAAGTCTTTACCATAACTTTCTTCTAAAAAAAGTACTGCAATAATGGCCAAAGGTATTATAACCGCTCCCACAATAATAGCAGATTGAATTATCCCCATTCCTGTAGATAAATAATTCCACCAAATGGTCATAAAAACTGTCGTTCCTCTTACAAAATTTGGAACAGTTGTAGTTACTGTTGATCGGATGTTTGTGCCAAACTGCTCGGATGCAACGGTAACAAACATAGCCCAATAGCCCATTGCAATACCAAGTGTAAATATTAAAGCGTAAAACATATTTACAGAGATGCCTGAAGCAGAAAAATAAAACGCACTCATAATTCCCATACACACTATAAAAATTAACAATGCCTTTTTTCGTGATTTCAGTTTTTGACTAACAAAACCAATTAAAAAACTTCCTATAGAAGCTCCAATGTAATGAAACATAATTGTTTTACCTGTACTAACGTTACCAATAATACCAAGAGCTTCACCAAATTCTTTTGAAAAAAATATTAAGATTCCGATTGCAAACCAAACGGGAACACCAATAAGAATACATGAAAGATACTTTAAGAAGTTTTTTCGAGTTTTAAACAAGCTCAAAAAATTCCCTTTTTTTGCACTCGAATGTTTTATTTTGTCAAACATTCCCGATTCATGCACATAGATACGAAGCGCCAATAACATTAATCCTAAAACACCACCAGTCCAATAAGCTTCGCGCCAACCAAATTCCGACACCCAGTATGCTAAAACGGCACCCAATACACCCACACCAGCAACAATACTTGTTCCCCATGCACGAGTTTCTTTTGTCATAATTTCTGAAACTAAAGTAATACCAACACCTAATTCGCCAGCTAAGCCAAAACCTGCAATAACTCGTAACCAGGCATATTGTGTGAGATTTTGCACAAAACCATTAGCAATGTTGGCTAAAGAATACAATAAAATTGTTAAGAATAATGTTGATAATCGTCCTTTTTTATCTCCAAGAATTCCCCAAACAATGCCACCAAGCATCATACCAATCATTTGCATATTACTAAGGAAAATACCTGAACTTTTTAATTGTTCGGGAGCAACACCAATTGCTTGCAAGCTAGGTATACGAACAATTCCAAATAAAATTAAATCATAGATATCTACAAAATATCCAAGCGCAGCTACTATTACAACAATGTTTAATGATTTTGTTGTACCTAAATTTTTAGTCATTTTTTATTTTTAATTTTATAAATGTAATAAAAAAATAGGTTTCAATTATAAATCGAAAATATGCAGCTAATTTTAGAATAGCCCGCATTATATATT
>CANCPZ010000086.1 GCA_947380175.1 Bacteroidota bacterium
AGGCTCCGATAAATCGGAGCCTTCTTTATTTAGGATTAAAGAAAATATTTTTAATTAAAAATTCTTTTTACTCAATAAAAACTATTTCTAAGTTTCACACCTAAATGATTTTTACTGATAAATTTTAAAAAGGTTTTCTTTTGAATTTATTATTAGGATTATTCCCTCCTGTATTATTCTCCTTTCGAAAACCTCCATTACCTTGTCTTCCATTGTTGGATTGTTTCTTTTTATCTCGGTCTCGATTTTGAGCAGGAGGACGTGGTACAAAAGTTTGAGTATTTTTCAATGCCGAAGGATCCGCCTTAAGTTCACCTTTTGAAAGTTCGACTAATTGTTTTAAGATTACTTCATCATTAACAGAATCTCTATTCCAAGCAAGATAGGAACGTTTCATCAAGTTAGCAATACTTTCAACTAAGGCATTTTTTTCTTCTCCGTCTGGATATTCTCTTGCTTTAGCAATAATACGCTCAACAGTTTTACCATAATGTTTGTAACGAATGTCGTTACTTGGGTATAAAACACGATCAGGTTTGGTTTGAAATGTTTCACGAGTAGGTTTTGGATATGGAGAATCTACATCCAATTTAAAATCAGAAATAATAAAAATATGATCCCAAAGTTTATGTTTAAAATCTGTAACATCCCGCAAATGTGGATTTAATTGCCCCATAACATTTATGATGGCTTGTGCCACCTTGTTGCGTTCTTCACGATCTTCAACAGAAATAGCAAAATCTATCATTTTTTGAATATTTCTGCCGTACTCAGGAATAATCATGTGAGGCAAGCTCGTGTTATAATCCATAGGATTTTAAGTTGGTTGGTATTACAGGAATAAATTTTAATATACCAATCAAAGGTAAATATTTTATTATATAAAAATAAAACATAAACAATAAATTTATTGACTTACCACAAAAACTGATTTAATCTAGACAGTTTTTAAACTTAGCGACCAATATTTTATTAGAACAGTTGGGGTGAAATTCATTTTTTTATATCTCATATATTATTAAATTTGCGTTTAGTTTTAAATTTTCAATAAAAATTAGTTCAGTATGAAAATATTAGTTTGTATTAGTAATGTGCCAGACACAACTACAAAAATTAGTTTTGCAAATGATAATACATCATTCAACTCTACAGGGGTTCAGTTTGTAATAAATCCATTTGACGAATGGTATGCACTAGTTCGCGCTTTAGAATTAAAAGAAACATTGGGTGGAAATGTTACTGTTATTCATGTTGGAAGTGCTGATAGCGAACCAACTATTCGCAAGGCGCTTGCAATTGGGGCTGACGATGCCGTTCGAATAGATTCAGAACCAAACGATTCATTTGCTGTAGCTGAACAAATTGCTGCATATTCAAAAGATAAAGGTTTTGATTTAATTATGGTAGGTAAGGAAACTATTAATTTCAATGGTTCTATGATGGGTGGAATGCTTGCTGAATTAATGAATTTTCCTTTTATTTCTATGGCAACCAAATTAGATGTTGTTGGAAATATTGCGACAATTGAACATGATATTGATGGAGGTACAGAAGTAGTTGAATGCCCTCTACCATTAATATTATCTGCAAACAAAGGTATGTCGGAGCAACGTATACCAAACATGAAAGGAATTATGAGTGCGCGCACAAAGCCATTAACAGTTGTTCCGGCAGTTGTTTCCGATAATTTAACAAACATACTTTCATACTCATTAGCTGCAGGAAGAACTGAATGCAAATTTATTGATGCAAACACTCCCGAAAAGCTAATAGAGTTATTACATAACGAAGCAAAAGCAATCTAAAAATTATAAAACAATTTCTAAATTTTAAAATATGTCAGTTTTAATATATACCGAAACTTCAAAAGGTAAAATCAAAAAATCTTCTTTAGAAGCAGTTAATTATGGAAGTAGAATTGCTAAGCAATTAAACACCACAGCTACAGCTATATTGGTTGGAGATGCTGATGTTTCGAACATAGGTAAAGCAGGAGCTACAAAAGTATTGCGATTAAAAAATGATAAATTATCAAATTTAGATTCTCAATATTTATCTATAGCAATTGAACAAGTTGCTAGCTCAGAAGGTGCTGACATAATTGTTTTTTCACATGACTTTTCAGGAAAATCTATTGCGCCTAGAATTGCTGTAAAATTAAAAGCAGGAATTGTTGCTGGAGCTACTGATAATCCAGTTGTTTCGGGCAACTCTTTTACAATTAAAAAAAATGTATTTTCAGGAAAGGCGTCTGCAATTTACAGTATTAACTCGCAAAAAAAAATAATTTCATTACTACCAGGATCATTTCAAATTGAGTTAACTGATAACACTGCCGAAGTTGTTGATTTTGAAGTAAATCTCGACAACATTAACTCTCCAATAAAAATCAAAGAAGTAAAAAAAGACACAACCGAATTAAGTTTATCGGATGCTGATATTGTAGTTTCTGCAGGTCGAGGATTAAAAGGACCTGAAAACTGGGGAATGATTGAAGATTTGGCAAAAAAACTAGGTGCAGCAACAGCTTGTTCTCGCCCAGTTGCTGATATGCATTGGCGTCCGCACCACGAACATGTTGGTCAAACAGGAGTAGCTATTCGTCCAAATTTGTATTTCGCAATAGGAATTTCTGGAGCAATCCAACATTTGGCAGGTGTAAACGGAAGCAAAACGATTGTTGTAATAAATACTGATAAAGAAGCACCATTTTTTAAATCAGCAGATTACGGAATTGTAGGTGATGCATTTGAAATTGTTCCAAAATTAATTGAAGCTGTTAAAAATTTTAAATCGAATCAATAGTAAAATGTATCCTGAATCATTTTAATAACGTAATTGAAAATAATTATTTGATATAAATAAAAGTAGTAAATTAGTTAAAGAGAACTAAACTACTTCAAAATAAATTTGTTGATTTGAAAAAAGTTAAATTAGAAATTGTTGGATTGTCATACAGCCAAACTCAAACAGGTGCATACACTTTAGTTTTAGGCGAAACCAAAGGTAGTAGAAGATTACCAATTATTATTGGAGGTTTTGAAGCACAGGCTATCGCTATTGAATTAGAAAAAATGTCCCCTACTCGTCCGTTAACACACGATTTATTTAAAAGTTTAGCAGAAGGGTTTAATATAAATATTACTGAAATTATTATTTACAATCTTGTTGAAGGAATATTTTTTGCACGTTTAATATGTAATAATGGAGGAAAAGATGTTGAAATTGATGCGCGTACATCGGATGCAATTGCAATAGCTGTGCGCTTTAGTTGCCCTATTACTACCTATGAATTTATTTTATCACAATCAGGAATTATTTTGGATGATGAAGCCTTGGCACTTGCCAATGACAATGTAAACCCAGAAAACTTAATAACTGTTGAAGATACGGACTATTTAAAAAAGTCATCAGAAGAGTTAAAACAAATGCTTGAAAAAGCATTGGATGAAGAAGATTACGAAAAAGCATCTCACATTCGTGATGAGCTAAATAACCGTAAAAAATCATAACCTAAAAATAAATAACGATGGAAAGATTCACAGGTATTATTGGTATTGTTTTAATTTTCGGAATAGCATTTTTATTTTCTAATAATAGAAAAGCAATTAATTACCGATTAGTATTAAGTGGATTAGCATTACAAATTGTATTAGCTGTTTTAGTTCTAAAAGTACCACCCGTAACTCGTTTTTTTCAAACCCTTGGAAAAGGGATGCAAAAAATTGAAGAGTTTGCAAAAGAAGGAGCCAGCTTTGCATACAGAGGCATTGCTTCTGTTGGTTTTGATGGAAAAGTTGTTGATTATTCTGCACCAACAACCTTTGTTTTTGCATTCAACATTACAGCAACAATTATTTTAGTTTGTATCCTAGTTGCGATATTTTATTATGCAGGTATTATGCAACGTTTAGTTTCTGTAATAGCTAAAGCAATGAATTTTATTATGCGGGTAAGCGGTGCTGAGGCTTTAAGTAATGTTGCTAGTGCTTTTGTTGGGCAAGTTGAAGCTCAAGTAATGATTCGCCCTTATTTAGCTACCATGACTAAAAGTGAATTATTAGCATCGATGAGTGGAAGTTTAGCATGTATTGCTGGAGGTATTTTAATTGTTTATACAAGTATGGGGGCTAAAGCAGAATACCTGATAGCGGCAAGTTTAATGGCTGCACCTGGGGCTCTAATTATTGCGAAAATAGTTTATCCTGAAACAGAAGAATCCCAAACAATGGGAAACATAAAATTAGAAGTTAAAAGCGAATACAGTAATTTAATTGATGCCATTAGTCATGGGGCAGCCGAAGGCTTTAAAATTGCAATGAATGTAATAGCTATGCTGATTGGATTTATTGCATTAATAGCTATGCTTAATTGGATTTTATCTCATATCAGTCATTATTTTAACCCTGATTTCAATCTTACACTTGATTATATTTTCGGAAAAATATTTTATCCCATCGCGTGGTCAATGGGAATACCTGTTGAAGATGTAAATAATGCAGCTACATTATTAGGTCAAAAAATTACTGTAAATGAATTTGTTGCTTTTAAAAATTTAACAAGCCACGCAGTTCCAATTCTTACCGAAAAAGGAACTATGATTATTAGTATAGCAATTTGTGGCTTTGCTAATTTTAGCAGTGTAGGCATGCAAATTGGCGGCATTGGTGCATTGGCTCCCAACCGAAGAGTTGACCTTGCTAAGCTTGGAATGAGAGCATTACTTTGCGGAACCCTAGCCTCTTACCTTTCTGGAACAATTGCAGGAATTTTGATGTAATTAATTTAGTTGATATAATTGTTCATATTTAATGCTTATTACTTATTTTATAATATGCAAATCAATCTAAATTTGAACAATTCATTAAATGAACTGTAATTTATTCTTATCAATAAAAAAACACCCTATGAACTATATTAAAATGCTGAATAATTATTTTTAGCATTTATTATACATATTTATAAATAACGAATTTACAAATACAAAACTTATTTTTCTCCAACAAATTGAGATAAAAAATGAAACAATACAATGATTTAATGCAACATGTTCTGAACAAAGGAACAACAAAAACAGACAGAACAGGTACAGGAACTGTAAGTGTTTTTGGACATCAAATGCGATTTAACTTGCAGGAAGGTTTTCCCATGGTGACCACAAAAAAAATTCACCTAAAATCTATTTTACATGAATTACTTTGGTTTTTAAAAGGGGATACAAACATTAAATATTTACAAGATAACGGAGTAAAAATTTGGGACGAATGGGCCGATGAAAAAGGTGATCTAGGACCTGTTTATGGGTCTCAATGGAGAAGCTGGCCAACAGCAGACGGAAGACATATTGACCAAATAACTCAAGTTGTTAATCAAATAAAAAACAACCCTGACAGCAGGCGAATGATTGTAAGTGCTTGGAATGTTGGAGAAATTGACAAGATGAAATTACCTCCATGCCATGCATTTTTTCAATTTTATGTGGCAGATGGAAAATTAAGTTGTCAGTTATATCAGCGCAGTGCCGACATATTTTTAGGAGTACCCTTTAATATTGCTTCCTATGCTATATTAACGTTAATGATGGCGCAAGTATGTAATTTACAACCAGGTGAATTTATTCATACCTTGGGAGATGCTCATTTATATTCTAACCATATTGAACAAGCTAAATTGCAATTAACACGCGACATACGTAAGCTTCCTTCATTAAAAATAAATCCTGAAATTAAAAATATTTTCGAATTTAAATTTGAAGACTTTTCACTTGAGGGGTACGATCCTCATCCTCATATTAAAGCAGAAGTTGCAGTTTAACATAAATCATTTAACGCTTTGTTCATATCCAAAACTTATACCGCCTACAATGAATAAAATATTAGTTGGTTTTTTATTTTTCATTTCTATTCACTCCTATTGCCAAATGGAAATCCGTCCGAATAATGGACCTAGAGGTGTTAGAAATATAAGAGATGAAGAAGGCAATAAACAAGGAATCTGGAGGGCGTACAATTATTACGGAGACCTTATGAGCGAAATAGAATTTAAAAACAACCGAATGGAAGGCAAATATGTTACTTATTTTGCGGGTGGGGGTTCTAAAGGTGGAAAAATAAGGGAAAGTGGCCAATATTTTGATGGAAAAAAAGATGGTCCATATACCCGAAATTATTTTTCGGGACAAATAGCTGAAGAGGGAGAGTATTTGCTAAATAAAAAAAATGGCCGATGGACTACTTACTACATAGACGGACAAGTTAGAAACGAAGGAGAATATAAACAAAATAAAAAAGATGGTATATGGAAATACTATAACAGAAAAGGTGTTGAAGGTGCTAGTATTGAATACAAAAATGGGGTTAATGTTTTAGAGGCCGAAAAAGCAAAGGAGCTTGCCGAACAAAAAAAAGCCGAGATGGAAAAAATTGCAAAAAATAAAAAAGCAAATCCAGTAAAAAAATAAATAAATAAATGGAAATAAGCTTAATCGTTGCTGTTGCAGAAAATAACGTTATCGGAAAAAATAACTCATTGATATGGCATCTGCCTGCTGACATGAAATATTTTAAAGAAAAAACAACAGCCCATTGTGTTGTAACAGGAAGAAAAAATTACGAATCAATACCCGAAAAATTCCGTCCTTTACCCAACAGAACTAACATTGTTATAACGCGTCAAAAAAACTACATTGCTCCCCAAACCTTTGTTGTTGGATCCATTGAAGAAGCTATCAAAACCGGTGAACAAAATAATAGCTCTAAAAATAACGAACTATTTATTATTGGCGGTGCCGAAATATATAAACAAAGTATAGATTTAGCTAACCGAATTTATTTAACTAAAATCCATCATTCTTTTGAAGGAGATGCGTTTTTCCCAGAAATTAACAACCAGATATGGAAAGAGGTTTCTAGAACAAAAGGTATTGTTGATGAAAAAAACATTTACGAACACGACTTTTTGATTTTTGAAAAAATATCCTAAATTTGATGGTACCTAAATTTATAAAAAAATGAAAAACAAAATTAGCTCAATAGGTTTTATAGTTTTAATTAGCATTGCTTTGGTTTTTAATGCTTGTCGAAAATCCGAAAGAGACTCAGATAAAGACACATCTGCTGCTAGCGACAATGCCACTGCAGAAAATGTATTTGCCGGAATTTTTAAATCTATAGGCGAATTTTCTGACTCTACAACACAATTACGAACAGCTAGTTGCGCTTCATTTTCAGTAGATTCTGTTGGTGTTAACTCGTGGCCAAAAACATTAACAATAAATTTCGACACCATCAATTGCCTGGGTGCTGACGGAAATAATCGCAGAGGTAAAATAATAGCAACATTTACTGGACGCTACCGCGATTCATTAACAACAATAAGCATTTCACTTGTAAACTTTTATTTTAACAATAATTTAGTTCAAGTTGGCACACATACCATTATCAATAAAGGGCACAATGTGGCAGGAAATTTAACATACTCAATTAATGTTCAAAATGCCAGTATTACCAATACATCTAATCAAACCATCAAATGGAATTCGGTTAGAAGTAGAGAATGGATTTCAGGTGAAAATACACGACTTAACCCTTGGGATGATGTTTATTTAATTACTGGTTCGGCCGATGGCACTGCAAAAAATGGTAATACTTTTACGGCCATTATAAATACGCCACTTCGTGTTGCATTAAATTGCAGATGGATTGAAGCAGGAGTGTTTACAATAACACCTCAAAATTTATCCCCACGTATAATTGATTTTGGAAATGGCACATGCGATGCTAATGTAACTGTTTCTATAAATGGTAATATCCAAAACATAACTATGCAATAATTTTAAAAAGAGGTTAAATTCTTTTTTATAATTCTTTGGATTGAATTCACTACTTTTTTTAATCATTCATTAGATAAAAAATTGTTTTGTTACTTAAAATTCTTGTCAATCTATACCAGTCAAGTTTCGAAAATTTTAATCGAGCTACCTTGAAGATTATTTCAGAAAACAAAGTTATATTTGTCAATGAAGGGAGTTTTTATGGTAGCTAATTCTAATGTAATTTGATATTCTAAAATACTTTCTATTATAAAAAAATAATTAGGTGCTATTGGTAACTTACTTTATTTTTTTAGCACTAATTAAAATCATACTAATCTAGCTTTAATTTGAATTCTTCTTTGATAAATAACGATACAATAGTTGCCCTTGCAACCCCCCAAGGTATTGGAGCAATTGGTGTAATTCGGCTATCAGGTAATAACGCCATTGCTATTTGCAATACCGTATTTAGCACTAAAAGTTTAAATAAAAAAGATCTTAATATCTATAAATCGCATACCATTCATTTTGGTGTGATACACGATGAAGATGTTATTTTAGATGAAGTATTGGTTAGTCTTTTTAAAGGACCACATTCATACACGAGCGAAAATACTGTTGAAATATCTTGCCATGGATCTCCATTTATTCAACAGCAAATAATACAATTATTTATCAAACAGGGTGCTCGAATGGCCAATCAAGGAGAATTTACCTTGCGTGCTTTTTTAAATGGGAAACTCGACCTTTCTCAAGCAGAGGCTGTAGCTGATCTTATATCCTCCAATTCAGCAACATCACATCAAATTGCTATCCAGCAAATGCGTGGAGGCTTTTCAAGTAAAATAAAATTACTACGTCAAAACCTGATAGATTTTGCATCCTTAATTGAATTAGAGCTTGATTTTAGTGAAGAAGATGTTGAATTTGCTGACAGAACTGATCTTAAAAATTTAGTAAATTCCATTCAACGCATCGTTCATCGTTTAATAGAATCTTTTGAAGTTGGCAATGTAATAAAAAATGGAATCCCTGTTGCCATTGTCGGGAAACCGAATGCAGGCAAATCTACTTTATTGAATGTATTATTAAATGAAGACAGAGCAATTGTTTCAGATATACCAGGAACTACACGCGATGTGATTGAAGATGAAATAAATATTGATGGCGTATTATTTAGGGTAATAGATACTGCAGGCATTCGTGAAACAACAGATATTATTGAAAGTATTGGTGTTGCTAAAACATTTGAACAAATCAAACTGTCTTCAATTGCAATCTACTTATTTGATGTTCATGAAATCTCATTGAATGAATTAAAAGAAATTGTTTCAGAAATAACACCTCATTTAAACAGTTCTCAATTAGTGCTGGTTGCCAACAAAATCGATAAAGAGGATATGAAATATACCTATCGAGAGTTTGAAGAGTTTAAAAACATGATTTTTATTTCTGCAAAAGAACACATTGGAATTGATGATTTAAAAAAATATTTGGTTAAATTATTTGATAATAAAACTATAAACATCACCGAAACTATAGTTACTAACGCCCGTCATGTAGAAGCTTTACGACATACAAACATGGCGCTTCTAAAAATTTTAGATGGCTTAAACAATAATATTACAGGCGATTTTTTAGCAATGGATATTAGACAGGCCCTTCATTATTTAGGAACCATTACAGGTGAAATATCGAGCGATGATTTGTTGACGAATATTTTTTCTCGGTTTTGTATCGGCAAATAGATATTTCAGCTATACCTAACAAGTTTCCACAAGTCATTTTAAACAATGCCCAACAATATGATTTTTCTGTGAATTAAAAGGAATTTTGTTTTATTAATTCCTTAGTTAAAAACTATTTTCGCATTACACTTTTAGTTTTTATTATAATTATAAAACGGCAGCAAACTGAGTTTACTGCCAATAATTAGAAGAAACAAAATAGCGTTCACATGATTATTTTTTCACAATAGCTATTTACCCTAATTTTATACGATTTAATTGTAATATTTACCCTAATTCTATAATATTGTTGTTTATTATCCACATTTATATTATATTTGTGGATATTAATCAACATTTAGATGAACTCAAAAAGACAAACTCTTTTTCCAAAGCATTTAAAAATACTTCAGGAACTAGGAGAAAATATTAAATTAGCTCGTAAAAGAAGAAAACTGACTACCATACAAGTATCAGAGCGATCGGGAATAGATAGAACAACTCTATATTTAATTGAGAAAGGAACTCCAAGAGTATCAATGGGAGCATATTTTAATGTATTGCGAGTATTGGGTTTGCAAGATGATTTTTTAAAATTAGCATCTGAAGATAAGCAAGGAAGAGATATTCAAGACTTAGAACTTTTAGGAGGTAAATAAAATGGCAACAAGTAAAATAGATATATTGGTTTATGCCGATTGGTTGGAAATAAGCGGACCAAAGTTAATAGGAATCTTATCCGCTCATCAAGGCAAAGGAAGAAAGACGTTTAGTTTTAGTTATGATGAAAAATGGTTGGAAACAGAAAAGCCATTCTTATTTGATCCCGATATTACTTGGAATAAAGGACAACAATTTCCAATTGGTAAATCCAATTTTGGAATTTTTAATGATGCGATGCCAGATACTTGGGGAAGAACCTTAATGAAAAGAAGAGAAGCTCATTTAGCTAAAGAAGAAAATAGAACAGCTAAAAACTTAAATGACATTGATTTTTTATTGGGAGTGAATGATGAAAGTAGGATGGGGGCCTTGCGATTTAAATTACAAGAAAAAGAACCCTTCTTAAATAATGATAAAGCTCGGCCAACTCCTCCATGGTCTTCTTTAAGAGAATTGCAGCATGGTATTTCGCTAATTGAATCTGATAAGGATAACAAAGAGGTGCGTAAATGGTTAAGCATCCTATTAGCTCCAGGTTCCTCATTAGGTGGTGCACGACCAAAAGCAAATATTATTGATGAGAAAGGTAATTTATGGATAGCTAAATTTCCATCTAAAGAAGATACTATTGATAAAGCTGCATGGGAATTCCTAGCTTATAGATTGGCTATCAAAGCAGGTATTGAAATGGCTGATTGTAAAATTGAAAAGATATCTGGCAAATACTTTACTTTTTTCACTAAACGTTTTGAT
>CANCPZ010000087.1 GCA_947380175.1 Bacteroidota bacterium
AATTTAAAATTATAAAAATAAAATTGCTACAAATACAATTCTTATGAAAGCCTAAGTTGGTGAATTTGGAGCTCAAAAAAATAAAATTATGAAAACAAAAAATAAAAATATTCCTAAATTAACTTTAGTAGGTGCAGGGCCTGGAGATATTGATTTAATTACAGTAAAAGGAGTACAAGCAATTGCTAATGCTCGTGTTATTTTATACGATGCCTTGGTTAATCCTGAACTTTTAAAATACGCTCCAAAAAATGCTTTAAAAATTTATGTAGGCAAACGAAAAAACAAACATACCTATACACAAGACCAGATTAATTCATTGATTGTTGATGTTGCATTCTCATACGGGAATGTAGTACGACTAAAAGGTGGTGATTCGTTTGTTTTTGGAAGAGGATATGAAGAGTTGGCTTATGCCGAATTATTTAATATTGAAACAGCTGTAATACCTGGTTTATCAAGCTCTATTTCTGTTCCAGCCTTGCAAGGTATACCTGTAACAAATAGAGGGACAAGTGAAAGTTTTTGGGTAATTACTGCTACAACAAGCAAAGGGCAATTATCTAATGATATTAAGTTAGCTGCACAATCAACAGCAACTGTTGTAATATTAATGGGATTAAATAAATTGAAAGAAATTGTAGAAGTGTTTCAAACACAGGGGAAACAAGATGTAGCTGTTGCAATTATTCAAAATGGAAGTTTGCCAACTGAAAAAATTGCACTTGGAACAATTGATACCATAGTTGACATTGCAATACATGAAAAACTAGAAGCCCCCGCAATTATTGTAATCGGAGAGGTTGTGAAATTACATGCATCATTTCCTGCAAGTTTAACTGATTGGAAGTATTTGTTGAATTAAAAACGGACAGAGTTACACATAGAAAATAAATAATTATAAAATACATAAAAAATGAAAACATATTTTACGAAAAAAAAACATAAAAATCGAGCAGTAATAGTCACAATATTTCTACTATTTACTTTATTATCATATGCTCAAAATGGTCGTATTCAATTATCAGGAAAAATAAAGGATAAAACTACAGGAGAAGCACTTGTTGGTGTAAATGTTTATATTAAAGGTACTACAGAGGGGGCGCAAACAAATGTTGATGGAAACTTTATACTTAAAACAACTAATACATTTCCATTCTCACTAATTGTTTCTTATGTTGGATACGAAAAACAAGAATATATAATTGAAAGCGAAAAATCAACCTTAAGTTTTGAAATTAAACCCCAGGCTTTCCTTACCAATCAAGTAGTTGTTTCTGCTTCTCGCGTTGAAGAAAATATTTTAAAATCGCCTGTAGCAATTGATAAATTAGATATCATTGCTTTACGTGAAACTCCAGCACCAAGTTTTTATGATGCACTCGAAAATGTAAAAGGAGTTCAAATGACAACATCCAGTTTAAATTTTAAAGTTCCTAATACCAGAGGATTTAATTCGCCCAACAATTTTAGATTTATGCAATTAGTTGATGGTGTTGATATTCAGGCTCCAACACTTGGTGTTTCTATTGGTAATACAATAGGGCCTAATGAATTGGATATTAAAAGTGTTGAAATTATACCTGGCTCCTCATCAGCACTTTATGGTATTAATTCTATAAATGGATTAGCAAATTTGCAAACAAAAAATCCGTATTTGAACAAGGGGGTTAGCGTATATCAACGAACTGGTGTAAATCATATAGACGGGAAAGACCATGCACCAAGTTTATTAAGTGAAACAGCTTTTAGGATTGCAGGCACAATAGATAGTGCAAACAAATTTGCCTATAAATTAAATGCTTCTTATTTCAAGGGTATAGATTGGGTTTCATCTAGTGAAACAGATCAAAATACCTATGACTTAACTACCTCGAATCCCAAAAATTCTGAATTTAATTCACCAGAAAATAACCCTGCTTACGATGCTTGGAATAAATATGGTGATGAAAAAAATAATGTTGTCCAAGTTACAGCAGCTGGTAAAACATATAATGTAAGAAGAACAGGGTATTGGGAAAAAGATCTTGTAAAAAAAGACATTAAAACGGTAAAAGCCGATGCCGGTTTGTTTTATAAGCCTACGCCAAAATCACAAATTGGATATACCTATAGATATGGAACTATGGATGGAGTGTTTCAACGAGGCAATAAAATACAATTAGATGATTTAGTTTTACAGAGTCATTCATTGGAATACAAAAATCCTAAACTGCAAGTTAGAGTTTACGCAAATACTGAAAATACAGGTAAATCATATAACCTAAAACCTCTAAGTGATAATTTGGATTTGGATTTTAAAACAAATTCAAAATGGAAATCGGACTATCAAGCTAAGTTGGTAAGTGAATTAACACAAGGGGCAGATTTGGTAACAGCTCACCAACACGCTAGAGCTGAAGCAGATAAAGGGAGGCCAGAGCCAGGTACAGAAGTATTTAATAGCCGGCTAAATGAAATTATTAATGTAAATAATTGGGATCACCCTTCTGTAGTAGCAGGTGCGCCTTCAGCAATTGGTGGTGCTGCGTTATGGCAAAAAAGTAATATGTATCATGGCGAGTTCCAATACGATTTGTCTTCTTTAACTGATAGTGCTTTGAATATTTTAATTGGTGCAGATGCTCGTACGTATGAGGTTATTCCTGATGGAAATAATTTTGTCGATTTTTCAAGACCACTTAATCAACGAACTAGTTCAGGAGGAAAGAATCAATACTACACAAAAGCGGGAGTTTTTTTACAATTAAGTAAAGATTTTTTTAATAAAAAATTAAAATTAGTAGGTTCACTTCGTTACGACAAAAATTTAGATTTTGAAGGTAAATTTAATCCTCGTTTAGCAATTGTGTTTTCACCCAACAACAAAAACTCAATCCGATTTTCGTATCAAAATGGTTACCGGTTTCCTTCTTTGTTTGAAGCATTGTCATACGTTAACAACGGAAATGTAAGACGTGTTGGCGGTTTAGAAAAAGTAAATGAAGGATTAGGGTATCTTGAAAATTCATATACACAAGCCTCTATCGATGATTTTAATAATGCTATTAAAGGGTTAACTGGTTCTGCGCTAACAACTGCTATAGCAACTAATAAATCAAAATTGGTAATTGCAAATCTCCCAACCCTTCAACCGGAGCAAATTCAAGCATTTGATGGTGGATATAAATCTGTTTTATTTGATAGTAAGTTAATTATTGATTGGGATGTGTATTACAATATAATGAAAGGATTTTTAGGCCAAGTTGAAGTTGCTGTTCCAAAATATTCTACAGTTGGAGCAGATAGTTCAGCATTTGATGTAGCAAATAAAAATATAACACGCTATCGTGTTTACACAAATGCTATAAATACTTATTATGCATACGGTTCATCTGCTCGTTTTAGTTATAATTTCTTTCAATCATATACATTTTCGAGTAATATTAATTACAATAAATTTTATACTAAAGGTACTAACGATGTATTTATTACAGGTTTTAATACGCCTGAATGGTCTTTTAATGTTCAACTTGGAAGCAGAGAGGTGTTTAATAATTTTGGATTTAATATTGTTTGGAAATGGCAAGATAAATATTTGTGGCAAAGTCCTTTAGCAACAGGTAATATAGCCTCTTATAATACTTTTGATGCTCAATTATCCTATAAAATACCTTCTATAAAAACAACTATAAAAGCAGGTGGAAGTAATTTTCTTAATAAACGTTATATTCAATATGCAGGAGGACCTAAGATTGGAGGCTTATATTATGTAAGCATAACATTTGATGCAGGATTTTCAAAATAAAAATAAAATAAATAAATTAAATTTTAACTAAAACAAAATAAAAAAATGGCACTAAGACTTGGCGACATCGCACCCGATTTTACAGCAGAAACATCACAAGGAAAAATGGATTTTTATAAATGGCTTGGCGAAAGTTGGGGTATTTTATTTTCGCACCCTGCTGATTTTACACCAGTTTGTACTAACGAATTAGGTTCTGTAGCAAAACTCCAAGATGAATTTTATAAACGTACACGAATAAAGCCTTATTTAAGATTAACTCCTCAACCTAATTTATAAATGAAAAAATATTTTACAGGGTTGTACTTTATTTTGTTTGCTGTTTCTGCTTTTTCGCAAGAAGAATCAAAACATACAAACCTAAATATAGAAGGACAGTTTGTTATAACAAGCAATGGAAGTGCTGTCTTTCTTAATTTTGGTGGTCCTGCAGTTAAATTCAGTTTCAATAAATTTGCATGCTCTCTAAATTTTATGCCTTCATTAAGAGTTGAAGAACAGCAATCAACACCCAGCATTACGCCTATTTTGGGTACAGGGCTTCAATTTTATTTTTTAAAAAACAAGCGATTCATTTTAAGCTTCCCTTGTTATTATTATGCTAATAGAAACATTTGGGTTGGCACAGCAGGATTAGGCTATGTTTTAACAAAACCTAAAAAATAAAAAAAACAATTATGCAACTTAAAAACAACCTCTTTCCGGTCTTCTTCAAATTAGAACACTTGCATGTTTTAATTGTGGGAGGAGGTCATATTGGATTAGAAAAAGTTTCGGCTGTTTTAAATAATAGTCCACTTTCAAAAGTAACCTTAGTAGCTAAAAAAGTATCACCTGAAATTAAAGCTTACCAAGATGTTTCGCCTTATTTAATAATTAAGGAAAAAGCATTTGAAGTAAACGATTTAGATGGTAAAGATTTGGTAATTGCTGCAACTGGTGATAGAGCAATTAGCGAGCTTATACGTAAAGAGGCTACTAAGCGTAAGATTTTAATTAACGTTGCCGATACGCCAGATTTATGCGATTTTTATTTAGGTTCTATAGTTCAAAAGGGTGATTTAAAAATTGCAATTTCTACAAATGGAAAATCACCAACATTAGCCAAGCGATTAAAAGAAGTGTTTAACGAATCATTGCCTGAAGAAACACAACACAGCATCGAAAATTTAAATGCTTTACGTAATTATTTAAAGGGCGATTTTTCAGATAAAGTAAAACAGTTAAATGAAATTACAGATATACTTGTTAGTAATAAAAATGTAAAAACATTAGAAAAAAAATGGAAGCGCATTGCAACATTTTCGTTAATCGGATTTGCATTATTACTTATCGGAAATATTATTGCTGCCTATTATCCATTGCCTTCTATCATTAACGAGTTTAAGTATTTAACAAGTCAAATAGATACTACTTTTTATTTGATGATTTTGGGTGGCTTTTTAGCACAGATAGTGGATGGCTTATTGGGCATGGGTTATGGTGTTACATCAACTACATTTTTATTAACCATGGGTATTAACCCTGCATCAGTAAGTTCAAGTGTACATACGGCCGAAATTTTTGCAAGCGGAGCTTCGGGTTACAGTCATTATAAATTTGGAAATGTCAATAAAAAATTATTTAAAAAACTTCTAATACCAGGCATCATAGGTGCTATTTTAGGTGCTTTTTTATTATCAAAATTGGGTGAACAATATGGTAATTATATAAAACCAATTGTAGGTTTATATACGTTGTTTTTAGGTATTCGAATTTTATCTAAAGCCTTCAAAAAAAAGAAAGCAACCGAAAAGTTAAAACGTGTTGGGTGGCTTGCTGGATTAGGAGGGTTTTTAGATTCCTTTGGTGGTGGAGGCTGGGGACCAATTGTTACAAGCACATTAATCGCAAAAGGTAAAAACCCTAAATATACCATAGGTACGGTAAGCTTAACCGAATTTTTTGTAACACTTACCAGTGCCTTCACTTTTTTTGCACTCATTGGTGTTGCTCATTGGCAGGTTATTGCGGGACTTATAATTGGTGGCCTTGTTGCAGCGCCTTTAGCAGCAAAACTTTCGGGTAAATTGCCTTTAAAAACAATGTTGATTAGCGTAGGGATTTTAATTGTAATAGTAAGTGTTCGAATTTTGATTTTATCAATCACAAAAATTATTTAAAAAAATAAAAATGAATCATAAGAACGAAATACCAAACTTAATTGAAGAATTTCAGAGCGAAAATTTGAGCGATTATTTTAAAAATATTGCTGAGAAATTTGAGAACAAAATTGTTTTTTCTACCAGTTTTGGTTTAGAAGATCAGGTAATAACACATCTTATCTTTTCAAATAATATTCCTATAAAAGTATTTACACTCGATACAGGTAGGTTGTTTCCTGAAACATACGCTGTTTGGAATAGAACAAGAGATATTTATAAAAAAAATATTGAAGTATATACTCCTCAAACAAACGATTTGGAATCTTTAATAACTAAAAAAGGACCATTTAGTTTTTACGAATCAATAGATAATCGAAAAGAGTGTTGTGTTATTCGAAAAGTAGAACCACTTACGCGCGCCTTACAAGGCAACGACTGTTGGATTACAGGTATTCGTAAAGAACAGTCTGCCAATAGAAATTCAATGAATCAGTTTGAATGGGATGCACAATATCAACTTATAAAATTTCATCCATTGTTTAATTGGTCTACTCAGGAAATAAAAGAATTTATTTCTAAAAATAATATTCCATATAATACATTGTTTGATAAAGGCTATACAAGTATTGGATGCCAACCTTGTACAAGAGCTGTAAAATCTGGCGAAGACGAAAGATCTGGTAGATGGTGGTGGGAAGATAATTTTAAAAAGGAATGTGGTTTACATATTAGTTAAATTTATAAATAAAAAATAAAAATTATGAGTAATAAACAGTTTGATTATCTGAATCAGCTTGAGTACGAATCAATTCATATTATCCGCGAAACAGCTGGCCAGTTTGAGCGTCCGGCACTGTTGTTTTCGGGAGGTAAAGATTCTATAGTTCTCGTAAATTTGGCTTTAAAGGCTTTTCGCCCGGGTAAATTACCATTTCCTTTGGTTCATATTGATACCGGACATAATTTTTCGGAAGCAATTGTTTATCGCGATGAGTTAGCAAAACGTATTGATGAAACATTGATAGTGCGTTATGTGGAAGATACGATGAAGCGAAAAAAAATTGCAGAACCAAAAGGTAAAAATGCAAGTCGAAATGCCTTGCAAACATTTACCTTACTGGAAACAATTGAAGAGTTTGAGTTTGACGCTTGTATTGGTGGAGCCAGACGTGATGAAGAAAAAGCTAGAGCTAAAGAGCGTATTTTTTCGATACGTGACGAATTTGGACAATGGAATCCAAAGCTACAACGACCAGAGTTGTGGGATGTATACAACGGTAGAATCAGTAAAGGCGAAAATGTACGTGTGTTTCCAATAAGTAATTGGACCGAATTAGATGTCTGGAATTATATTAAACGCGAAAACATTTTATTGCCAAGTATTTATTTTTCGCATACTCGAAAATGTATTTTAAGAGAAGGGAAACAATTAATGGCTGTTTCCGATTTTATTGAACCCTATGAAGGTGATGTATTGCTTGAAAAAAATGTACGATTTAGAACAGTAGGGGATATGACCTGTACAGCTCCAGTTGAATCAGCAGCAACAAATATTGATGAAATTATTTTAGATATAAAACAAGCAAAAATAAGTGAACGAGGTGCAACACGCATTGATGACCGTATTTCGGAAACAGGCATGGAAGACCGTAAAAAAGGAGGGTATTTTTAAAATGGAACTATTAAGAATTATTACAGCAGGTAGTGTTGATGATGGAAAAAGCACATTGATTGGTCGCTTATTATATGATAGTAAAGCTATTTCATTGGATATACTAGAGGCGATAGAGCGTTCTAGTAAAAATAAAGAGAACGGTGCTATTGATTTGGCACTATTAACTGATGGTTTGCGAGCAGAGCGCGAACAAGGCATAACCATTGATGTTGCGTATAAATATTTTACTACCGAAAATCGTAAATTTATTATTGCTGATACACCTGGTCATATTCAATACACCCGTAATATGTTTACAGGTGCTTCAAATGCTAATTTGGCTGTTATTTTAGTAGATGCCCGAAATGGAATATTGGAGCAAACCAATCGTCATTCCCTAATATCATCTTTGCTTGGTATTCCTTATTTGGTGGTCTGTATAAATAAAATTGATATGGTAAATTATGCCCAAGATGTTTTTGATAAACTGGTTGACGAATATAAAATATTTGCAAAAAAATTATCAGTAAAGGAAATTGTATTTATTCCTGTGAGTGCAAAGTTTGGCGATAATATTGTTGAAAAATCAAAAAGTACAAATTGGTATACAGGCCCAACATTATTAAATTATTTAGAAAAAGTGAAAGTTGTTGAAAATGAAGCTGATGCAAATCATGGAAGGTTTGTAATACAAAATGTTATTCGTCCACAAACACCCGAATTACCCGATTATAGAGGTTATGCAGGCAAAGTGATTAGTGGTGTTTATAAAAAAGGCGATACAGTAACTATTTATCCTTCGGGCATTGATACACGTATTAAATCGATTGAACAATTCGAAAAGGAGATAGATATTGCAGTGTCGCCAATGCCTGTTATTTTTCATTTAGAAGATGAAATAGATATTAGTCGTGGTGATTATATTGTAAAACAAAATAATGGAGCCATAATTACAAAATCGCCTGAAGCAATTATTTGCTGGATGGATGAAAATGTTTTAACAGTTGGTGCAAAGTTATTGTTGCAACATCATAGCAGTATTTCTAAAGTAATAGTAAAAGAAATTTTATATACAATAAATGTAAATACATTCGAAAAAAATGATGATGATAAAGCGGCTAAACTAAATACCATTTGTCGCATTGCTTTAAAATCAGCTAATTTATTGGTGATTGATGATTATAAAAATAATCGTTCGAATGGAAGATTTATTTTGATTGATGAAAATACTAATAATACCGTAGCTGCCGGAATATTTTCAGTAATTTAAATTTATAAATTAAGCAACTAGAAAACAGTTTTTAGGCGTTTATGGTTCGTTTGTCCTTGTTTTATATGGTTAAATATTACAAGCGTATATTCAATAGTTATTTTACTATCAATAAAAATGTGTGATCTTTTGCGTCTAATTTTATCACATAAAAACATAGGCATTATCCTAGCGAAAGCGAAATAAGTGGTTTTTGTTAACTAAATAAACTAGCTTTTGAACTCCTGTTCCTAAAGCTTGCCATTAAAAATTTAAAATCTGAGTTCGATTAATAATTCAAAAAAAAGAATTTGTATTCGAACTCAGGTTTACATATATATCTAAAATATAACCCAAACACTTCAGTTTTGAAGCAATTATAGCTAATTTAAATACTACGCTGTTTAAATCAAATAAAAGTGAATAAATTTTAATAAAAAAAACAATTTCTTCCATAAAGGATAATTAATTTTGCGCCTGATGCGTTATACCAACTAGCGCGTTGTTAAATAATAAAACCAACTAATTAATTTTACCATTTATTATATTGGTTTCTAAAACAAAAAAATGAAATATACTCCTAAAAGTCCGGCAATTTTATTACTTGAAGATGGAAAAGTGTTTTACGGAAAAGCAGCCGGTAAAATTGGTACTGCAACTGGTGAAATTTGTTTTAATACCGGTATGACAGGGTATCAAGAAATATTTACCGACCCATCATATTATGGGCAGATTATAGTTACTACCAATGTTCATATTGGTAATTATGGTGTAAACAAAGACGAAGCCGAATCGGATTCGATAAAAATTGCAGGCTTAGTTTGTAAACAATTTAACACATTTTATTCTCGCAAGCGTTCTGATGGCTCTTTAAAGGATTATTTTAATGATAATGGCATTGTGTCCATTTCGGATATAGATACGCGCGCCATTGTGCGTTATATTCGCGATAAGGGTGCTATGAACTGCATTATATCGTCCGACATGTTAGATATTGATTTCTTAAAAGAAAAACTATCTAAAGTACCATCCATGGTAGGGTTGGAGCTTTCATCAAAAGTGAGTACTGACAAACCTTATTTCATGGGCGATTCAACAGCAAACTATAAAGTAGCTGTTACGGATTTTGGTGTTAAAAAAAATATTTTACGCTGCTTAGTCGAACGAGGATGTTACTTACAGGTATTTCCTATGAAAACATCTTTTGAAGAGATGATGAGCTGGAAACCCGATGGTTTTATGATTTCGAACGGCCCAGGCGATCCTTCAGTAATGACAGAGGAAGTGGCTACGGTAAAAAAAATAATCAATTCAGATATTCCAACATTTGGAATTTGTTTAGGGCATCAGTTAATTGCCGAAGCTTCTGGAATTTCTACATTTAAAATGCATAAGGGGCATAGGGGCATTAATCATCCAGTTAAAAACCTTATTACAGGTAAATCCGAAATAACCTCTCAGAACCATGGGTTTGGTGTTAAAGCCGAAGATTGTGCTAAAATTAATAACATGGAAGTAACGCATATAAACTTAAATGATAATACCGTTGAAGGTTTGCGTTATACCGACAGAAAAGTGTTTTCGGTTCAATACCATCCAGAAGCTTGCCCAGGACCTTACGATTCGCGTTATTTGTTTGATGATTTTATTGAAATGATTGTTTTATCAAAAAAATAGACAACTGCATTATCAGCTTTTAAAGAATGGTTTTTGTATTTCGTATTTTAATAGCTAACAAAAATTGTTAAATTTTTTGTGGTTATTTTAGCAAGTGTAATTTTAAAATATGTGCATTGCTTCTAATTACAATTGATTTTGTTTTCTAAAAATAGTACCATTAAACATCTTCGTATTTACTAGTTATTTATTCTTCTGTTTTTGTATTTATTATAGAAATGCATGACACATGAAGTT
>CANCPZ010000088.1 GCA_947380175.1 Bacteroidota bacterium
TAATTTAGATTGCCAGAAAAAACAATTAGAAAAATTTTTAGATTTTAATTGTGGAGCAAATTCCGCCGAGATAGTTAATAATTATGACTGGTTTAAAGGTTTTAGCTTTTTGGAATTTATTCGTGATGTAGGTAAACATATTAGCGTAAATTACATGCTGGCAAAAGATTCTGTAAAAAGCAGATTGGAAAATGGCATGTCGTTTACCGAATTTTCATATCAATTAGTTCAGGGCTACGACTTTTATTACTTATGGAAAAATAATTCGGTAAAACTACAAATGGGTGGTTCCGATCAGTGGGGCAACATAGTAACTGGCACCGAGTTAATTAGACGAAAAGCAAGTGGTGAGGCATTTGCAATTACAACTCCACTAATAAAAAAAGCAGACGGATCAAAATTCGGAAAATCTGAAAGTGGAAATGTTTGGTTAGACAAATCAAAAACTTCGCCCTATAAATTTTATCAATTTTGGTTAAATGCTAGCGATGAAGATGCAAAAAATTACATTCGAATATTTACCTTATTTACCAAAGAAGAAATTGAAAAATTGGAAGTTGAACATGTGGCAGCTCCCCATTTAAGATCTCTGCAAAAAGCATTAGCAAAAGATATTACCATTCGTGTTCATTCCGAATTGGATTATAAAAATGCAATTGCGGCATCCGAAATATTTTTTGGCAAAGGCACATTAGCTGATTTAAGAGCTGTTTCGTTAATGGATGACTTCAATGATATTATGATTGATGTTCCATCATTTAGCATAGAAAAAACATCTATCCATAAAGGAGTAAATATTATTGAGCTATTGGCTGAAAAAACAACTATTTTTCCATCAAAAGGCAAAGCGCGCGAAATGGTTCAAGCTGGCGGAGTATCTATAAATATGGAAAAAATAACAGATGTAGAGCTAATTATCACCAATGTATTTTTACTTCCAAATGATTATATTTTAATACGAAAAGGGAAAAAAGAATTCATTAAACTAAATGTTATTTCCTAATTTTAGTATTTACAAAAGCCATTACAACCTTAAATATATGCGCATAAAAAAACCCAAAGGAATCCTTTGGGTTTTTTTATTTAATAAATTAACTTCTTAATAAAACTTAATTAAATGCTCTACAATGTTTGCATTTTCTTTTAACGCGTCATATACTTCATAATCCACACGAGGTTGAATTTGAGAAGCTTGTGCCGTTTGCTGTGCCTTGTAATCCTTTTGAGCAGGAGCAGCAACAAGCGATTCAACACTTACTACAAAAACACCTTCTTTACCACTCAAAGGCTTGCTGATTGTTTTTGCTTTTTGGACACTAACAGCACCAACCACACTTGGCTCATTTGATGAACCGGGGATAGCTGTAGAACCAAAATTTATTCCTGGAGCAGTTTCAACAGTTAATTTCATTTTTGTCGCTAACGCGTCAATTGTTGTGTTCGAAGCAAGAGCAGTTTTAAATTCATTCGTAAACATTTCAGCTTTCTTCTCTTTTACAACTTTAGTAGTAATATCCTCTTTAACAATTTCAAGAGGAGCAATACCTTTTTCCTTTACCTCAGTTAATGAAGCAACAACAAATTTGCTTCCAAATTCCATTGGTTCAGACACTGTTCCTTTTTTGTTATCATAAGCCCATTTTATCAATGAACGAGGCGATTCAATACCTGCAATGGTTTTATCGTTTTCTTTTACATTTTCAGCAATACGTTTATTTAATTTTTCATCAATAACAGCTTTTTGAAACAACTCGTTGGTATTATTTTTACCTGCAAATTCGCTTGCTTTAACAAAAACGGCCTGCATTGTTTTACTACTTGGCTCTATTTTCTTTTCAATAGTAGCAACTTGCACTTTCTTTTGTACCCCTTTGGTATCAAGCACCTCAATAATATGGTAACCAAATTGAGATTCAACTACTTTAAGATCGCCTTTTTTGCCATCTAAGCCAGCGTTTTTAAATGGTTCAACAAAACCACTGTTCGCATTTAACCAACCATAATCACCGCCTTTACCCATATAGTATTCGCCTGCTTTTTTGTTTGGTGGCATTTTTTTACCATTGTCATCAGATAACTTCTCAACGAAATCAACAAATTTGCCTCCTTTTTTCAATAAACCAACTAAACTATCTGCCATCGATTTTGCTTGAACCTTTGAGCGTGTAACCGTTTCAGAAGCTCCAGACCCTTGGTAAGCTATTAAAATATGACGTACTTTAGCAGAATCTGCAGAAGCTTTTGTAGCAATTAATTTTGCTAATTTATAGGTGCCATTTTCTAAATATGGACCAACAATTGCAGCTACCTCAGCTTTGAACATGGTAGTATCAATTTGGGGAGATAATGTGCCTTTAGTATGAAAAGACATATCAAAATTACGAGTATCCGATTCGGCAATTACAAATGCAGAATCTTCAGTTGATGCTTTTGCTTTAAAATCTAAAGCAATTCGTTGCATGTCTTTTTTTACATCATCCATATCTTCTTGAGAAGCAAGAATATCATAAGCAACATATTCTATTTTACGAGATGCCTCTTGTTTAAATTCGTTTTGATGAGCATTGTAATATGCTTGTAAGTCGGCATCATTTACTTTAATTGTGCTATCAGCAATTAATTTATAATTTTTGATAACATATTTAATGTCTACTTTTTGGTTTAATGCAATGTATTCGCGTTTAGCAGCCGATGCAGTAACATATAATCCTTTTTTAATTAAATTATTATATTTTTCGTTAATGCGCGTTTCACGAATATATGTTTCTAGTTGAGTCCACTGAGCCTCTTCTTCATCAGTCATTTTTTGAGTAAACTCTTTAATTTTAGCAGCGCTTATCTGCCCGGTAACTGGGTCAGCAAATCGAGGTGCCGCTTTTCCTGTTTTAGGATCACTAAGGTTACGAACCAAGGCTGGATGCGGGTTAGTAACCATTAAATCATATAACTCTTCATCAGAAACTGCAATACCTAATTTATCATATTCCTTAAGCATTACTTCTTGAACAATCGTTTGGTTCCAAACACGTTGAATAATACCGTCCATAGTAGCTTCATCAAGAGTTGATTTTTGTGAGTTTCTCTTTTCACTTTCAACAGCTTCCTGAACTTTAACGTTAAATACTTTATAATCAATTGATTTACCTGCTATTTCGCCAATAGTTGTATTCGACCCTCCAAAAAGAGAAGCGTCTTTTTGGAACAAGCCCATTAATACAAATGCGAACAATGCCAATCCTACTATGGCAACTAATAAACCAGAACGTTTGCGTAATCTTTCTAAAATACTCATTGTTAGTTTTTTTGTTATTTAATTAAGTTTGCAAATATAAGATTCTTAACGAAACGATGACATTTTTTGAAAAAAACCTTTGGTTTAAAACCAATGCAATGATGAGATATTTTGCAGATTTAGAGCAAGTTGGCTTTTTTAGAAAAATTTTTCGATCGTAAATAAAGAATTCGTTGAACTTTAAAATTATCTAAAAAGCACAAAAACAAGCTATTGCACAAAAGGTATAGCTAGTAATTTAAAGATTAAATATCAATTTCAGACTTATGTTTCTACCCATATTATAAACTCCATTTCTTCCAGTCAATGGATTTTGGGGTGCATATTTCAATCTGCTTAAATGGCTTTGGTATGCAATATCAGCTAAGTTTTCTGCACTAATGTAAACACTCATAAAGTTGCTACGGTTAAACGCTTTTACGTTAGCTCCAAGTCCAGCACTCAACAATGTATATGACAAAGTTCCTGTCTCCGTGCCGTAAGCACTGAAAAATTTGTCTTGTTGAAAATAATAGTCAACGCCAAATTTTATATACGCATTTGTCAAGTTTTTACCCACTTTTTTAAACTGTGCTTTCAGTTCTCCTCTGTATTTAGGTGCAGGAATAAAAGGTAAATACTTCGTACTGTCAGGTTGGTTGTTTTGTGTTGCCTGAACATACGAAAACGAGTTTTCGATATGCAACCAATCAAATGGATGAGGATGAATATCTGAATAAATTTCTCCTCCGATTAAAGTTGCATTACCTTGGGTAAATTTATAGGCTGATGTAGGGTCTGAATGGTCAGGTATTGAATCTCCACCTACTGAACTTATCAGTTTTTTAGAAAAAATGTAATTGGAAATAAAGTTTGCAAATGGTGTAAATTCAAAGGTAACGTGGTCGGAATTTAAAAAATACGCAAGGTCTATTTGATGACTTACTTCTGATTTTAAATCAGCGTTACCATATTCATACCTCAGCGTACCTTCGTGTTTGCCATTTGAAGAAATTTCAGCAATGTTTGGTGCTCTAAAACCTCGTGATAAATTAAATTTAATAGTAGATTTATTGTTGATTTGATATGAAACACCAACACTTCCCGAATAGCTGTTGTAGTTATTCGTCAATGATTTAAATTTTATATTGGTTGAGGCAGCTTGAATGTATACAGGAACTCCAAAGCTATCTAAAATTAATTCCTTTGTGTTAATGCTTCTACTATCAAAACGCAAACCACCTGCAACGTTTAATTTTTTGAACGTTTTTTGAGTAAATACAAAACCCCCAATATCAAAAAGGTTGTATTCTGGTATTAAAAACTCCAACCCTTTATTGGCAGTAATTTGTTTCATACCGCTAATACCAACAGAAGTTTCCCAACCTTTGGTTTCTTCTAAATTATATCTTGCATTGTAATTGAAAGTATTTAGGTCAAAAAACAACGCTTTGTTAGTCGGATTTAATACATCAGCAAATTCTTTTCGTTTATTATTTTGGTATCCTAAATCTAGAATGATAGCTCCCTTTCTTAGACTAAAATAATTATTAGTTAGGACTCTTAAATGATTTACTTCTTGATGTGGAAAACCAATTTTATAACCGCTTAAATCATTTGACGTTGCCAAAACTTCTTTTACAGAACCACTTCCGTCTGGTGTTGCGAAAATAAATCTGCCCAAACTGTCTCTGTCTCCTTCAACCATATTTAATGTAGTGTTGAACGTGCTTAAATTCAAGTGAGAAAAACCCCATTTTTTAGTTACTCCTAAAAATAAGCTTCCATTATATTCTTGAAATCCTGAATTGTAAACTTTTCCGTCGTATTTGTTTTGATAATTTCCGGCAAACTTGTTACTAAAATTACCTAGCCATTGAATATCGTTTTTGTTTCCAGCATTTGAAAGAGAATAACCGATTAAATTATTATTACTTTGATAGTTTGAAATAAGTTGTGTTTCGATTTGTCCTACTGGTGGTGCTTTAGGAGAAATAAAATTCAAAACTCCTGCTATTCCATCCGATCCATACATTAAGCTTCCTGGTCCTTTTACAATTTCAATCCTGGCAATGGAATATTCATCAATTTCAATTCCGTGTTCATCACCCCATTGTTGACCTTCTTGACGGATACCATTGTAAAGAGAAATAACTCGATTGTAACCCAATCCTCTAATTGTTGGTTTTGAAATTCCTGCACCTGTTGTAATCTGGTTCACACCTGGAATACTTTTTAAAGCATCAATTAAATTAGTAGAACTATTTTGATTGAGGACGCCAACATCAACAGGTTTAATAATAATCGGACTTAACTTTAGTTCTGTAGAACGAGTAACAGCTGTAACAACAACTTCATTTAATTCTGATACAGATTGAGTAATCAAAAAATTTAGAACAGTGTCTTTACCTATGTAAATACGTTCTACTTTCTTTTTATAACCAATAAAACTTATTTCAAAAAAATACACTCCTGTTTTGATGTTTTCTAATTTGTAATTCCCATCTCTATCAGATGTAGCGCCTATTTTAAGGTCGTTTACATATACTGTTACACCAGTTAACATCTCTTTTGTTTGTTCGTCTTTTATGTTACCTGTAATTTTATTTTGAGCAATAATGATTTGAGTTGCAAAAACGAACGCAAGAATTGTATAAATGATTTTAATTTTCATCTTGATTGTTTATTAAAATTGAATAAATGAACTTATAGGACAAGCAAATAGTCCTATAAAAAAATACTAAACGGTAAAAGATGAAACCGGAGGAGGGCCGCGATTGGTAAAAACTGAAGGAACTTGAAAAATATAATTCTCGGAAACGTGTAAATAGCTACCGTTAATTTCTTTGCTAAAATATGCAGCTAGAAAAGTTTGAAACGAATGTGGTGAAACAATATGATTATCGCACAACCAACATTTTTCTATTGCTTTGGATATATGTTTATTGTGGTTGCAATTCCCATCTTGAGCTGAATAATAAATTACCTTTTCGCAAATTGTTGCATTTTCATAAGAGGCAATTTCTAACTTGTGATGGTGAAATAAAATAGAAGGACTATTACTGAACAAGTAGACCAGCAACAATAATAAAGCTCGAAATTGGATGGCAGGCTGTTTCTTCAAACTATTTAATTAATTAAGATTGCAAATATAGAACACTTAAAGATAAGTTGGCATTAAAAAAAATGATTGAAAACTAATGATGTTTTATTTTATTTGCATTTACGCAAATTATTTAGCGCTCACTTTTTACAAATAATTTTTCAACCACTCGGAAATCCCTTTTAATTAGATTATATTATATTTGTTTGGCAAAGGTTATTTTAAAAAAAACAATTATTAAAGGTTTAAAAAAATGAAACTATTTATAATAGAATACATAAAAAGCAAATAAAAACAACATGAAGAAATTATTTCTAATAATTATACTTTTACATGTATTAGGCGGTTTTTCATTTGGACAAACAAATGTTTATGATAGTATTTATGTTGGTGGTCTATGGAGAACTTATCTAATACACCTTCCCACAAATTACAGCACATCAACAAATTATCCTCTAGTTTTGGCTTTTCATGGAGGGGGTCCATTAGGTTATCAATCGATACAATATCAGTCTCGCCTTTCACAAAAGGCAGACAGCTCCAATTTTATTCTAGTTTACCCAGAAGGTGTTAAGATTGCAGGCAATAGAACATGGAATGCAGGTGGATGCTGTGCACCATCAACTAACTTGAACATTGACGATGTTGGGTTTGTAAATTCACTTCTTAATAACTTATTTACAAATAGACCTATTGATACAACGCGCGTATATGCAACAGGTTTTTCAAATGGATCATTATTATGTTATCGACTTGCTAACCAATTATCGAATAGATTTGCTGCTATTGCTCCAGTAGCAGGAGATCTCATGTATTATCCATGGAATCCATCCAAAGAGGTTCCGATAATCAGTTTTCATTCGTATCAGGATTTAAATGTAAAATATTATGGAGGGGTTACAATTGGCGCAACCGGAACTTATTTTCCACCTCAAGACAGTATGTTTAATATAATAAGTTCAAATTATTCTTGTAGCATTTTAAAAGATACCTTATACCATAATACTAACCAATACAACCATTTAAAATATTCGAATTGTTTATGCAACTCTGTAATAGAACAATATATAAGTTACGATGGAGAACACTCTTGGCCTGATGGTCTTTCCTCTGTTGGTGTAACAGTTAGTAGTCAATTTAGTGCAACATATTTAATGTGGCAATTTTTTCAAAACTACAGAACAAACTGTATAACATCAGAAATTAACGAAATTAATAACAGAGAAAATTTGAGAATATACCCTAATCCTTTTAAAAATAAAATCAGTCTTATAAACACAACTGGTTTTGAAAACTATATTTTACTGAATGCAATGGGACAAGTTATTTGGACTGGAAAAAATATAGAGCAAAAAGATTTTTTATACTTGCCAAACGGTCTTTACTTTCTGAAAGTAGAAAATAGAATATTAAAATTAATTAAGGAATAAAATTAACAGAAAATTTGCTTTTAAAAAACGGCTTCTAGCCTTAATATTCAATTTTTAAATAAAAATGAGATCATTTTAAAAAATAGCACTAAAGTTTTCAACTCCACAAATTTTACAATTCAGAATTCATTTTAAACCAATACTTCACCCGTCATTTCATTTGGTATACGAATACCCATCAACGTTAATATTGTTGGAGCAATGTCTGCTAATTTACCTTCCTTAACATTTTTATAATCGGCATCAATTAATATACAAGGTACAGGATTTTTGCTGTGAGCTGTATTTGGCGAACCATCTGGATTAATTACATAATCGGCATTACCATGATCGGCAATTATAATAAAAGAATAACCATTTTTTAACCCTGCTTCTACTACGCGCTTCACACAAGTATCCACTGTTTCAACAGCTTTAACAATTGCATCGTAAACACCGGTATGACCCACCATATCAGCATTTGCAAAGTTAAGACAAATAAAATCTGATTCTCCTTTTTCAATTTCGGGAACAATGCTATTTGTTAAATCAACGGCACTCATCTCGGGTTTTAAATCGTATGTAGCTACTTTGGGTGATGGAACCATAATGCGTTTTTCACCTTTAAATTCTTTTTCTCTACCACCCGAAAAGAAAAATGTAACATGTGGATATTTTTCTGTTTCTGCAATCCTAATTTGTTTTTTATTAGCAGCTTCAAGTACTTCACCAAGTGTCATCACCAAATTATCTTTATCATACAACACATGAATATTTTTAAATGTATGATCATAATTTGTCATCGTAACATAATACAATGGCAGTATTTGCATACCACCTTCGGGCATATCTTGTTGTGTTAAAACCTGGGTAATTTCCCTACATCTGTCGGTTCTAAAATTAAAGCAAATAACAACATCGTTTTGTTTAATCAATCCAACAGGATTGCCTGTAGCATCGATGGTAACAACAGGCTTAATAAACTCATCCGTAATATTTTCGGCATACGATTCTTCAATTGCCTCAATAATATTTTGCGTTTTTTTACCAGTACCATGTAGCAATAAATCGTATGCAAATTTTATGCGCTCCCAACGTTTATCACGATCCATAGCATAATAACGACCAATAACACTTGCTATTTTAGCTGGAGAATTTTTTATATGATTTTGCAAGTTTTTTAAATACTCCAAACCGCTTTTAGGATCGGTATCTCGCCCGTCGGTAAAAGCATGAATAAATACATTTGGTAATTCATACGCTTTCGCTAAATCGCATAAATAATGTAAATGCAATTGCGAAGAGTGTACGCCACCTTCAGAAACCAAACCCATTAAATGGAGTGATTTATTGTTTTGTTTAGCAAATTCAAAGGCCTTGACAAGTTGGTCGTTTTTATCTATTGTTTTTTCTCGGATTGCTTTATTTATTAAAGCTAAATCCTGATACACCACCCTGCCAGCACCAATATTCAGATGCCCTACCTCACTATTACCCATTTGCCCTTCTGGCAAACCAACATCTTCACCCGATGTGCGTAAGGTGTTGTGTGGATACTTTTTATACAAACTCGTTACAAAAGGTGTTTGTGCATTTGCGATGGCATCTGATTTAGAACCATCTCCTAAACCCCAGCCATCCAGTATTAGTAAAGCTACTTTTTTCATACGATATGCGAATTTGAAATATTTATTACGTTGAGTTTTTAATTAACCAAATACCACCTCAAAAACAGTCCCTTTCGGAAAATTATTTTTCACTGAAATAGTTCCATTATGTTGTTGCACTAAATAATTAACAATATACAAACCAAGTCCTGTCCCTTTTGTATTACGAGTTTCCTCCCTACCCACTCTATAAAATTTCTGAAAAATATATTTTTTTTCAGTTTCCGAAATACCAATACCATCATCGGCAACACTTAAAATTATTTTTGAGTTATATTGCTTTAAGCTTAATGAAATAGTAGAATTTGGGTGCGAATATTTTGCGGCATTTTCAAACAAATTAAGAACAATGGATGGAAAACTTGTTTTATCAATATTCATTAAAATATTCGGATCAATATCCAAAATTACCTTTTGTTTATAATTAAATGATTCTATTGTTTGCTTAATACCTTCAGTAATGTATTCGGACAGGTTACACTTTTCTTTATGTAATTTATAAAAATTATTTTCGATTTTTGCCGCTAACAGAATATTTTCTACCAGTTTGGTTAAACGTTCGGTATCATTTATCGCATTAGCAATAATTTCTTTTTGTTTGGCTCTGTCGAGTTCATGCTTTAGTAAAGTTTGCAACTGAAGTTTTGTTGACGCAATTGGTGAGTTTAATTCATGCGATACAGAAAGTAAAAAATTGTTTTGTTGTAAAGCAAGCTCTGCTTCCTTTTTAAATGACTTGCGTATTTGAAAAATACCTAATATTAAAACACCAACAAACACTGTTCCTTCGCCAGCTATCATTACCCAATGATGTCGCAATTGTGCATTAAGCGCATTCCCTTTAAATACTATTTCATTTAATGAAGCTCCTTTTAATAAATTAAGTTCTGTTTTTAAATGATATATTTCATTGTTATGTTCTACCATCAAGTAACTCCACCATATAAATTGGATAATTACATAGGCCACAAACAAATAAAACCAAAACAAAGGCCGCATTTTTTTGGATGACAAATTCATAGTGCAAAGGTAATACATTATGCTTATTTAACATTAAGGAGTATTTTTTTTGCATTGCCTTAGAGAAACTAAAACTTAAATAACAATTAAATAAAATTAAGTACTAGCAACTTGATTTAATTAAACATTACTTTTATAAAATATCTTTAAAAAATCAGTTTTTAGATTCTAGTTTTTACTTATTTAAAAATTGAAAACCTGCTGCTTATGCTGATAAACATTAAATATTTTTTTTTCGTATTTACA
>CANCPZ010000089.1 GCA_947380175.1 Bacteroidota bacterium
AATCTGGAACACTATATGGATAAAATAAAGTATCAAATTTAGCCGTTCCTGCAATAGCGTCAAAAGGATGAAACAAGTTGTCAGATCCTTTATAAAGGTACTTCATAATTAAATCAGGAATCGAAACGGTATCTCCTTCAACAATACCAATATCTCCATCCCCGTCTTTAAATTTTATAATGCAATCGGCCGAATCTAAACCATATTTTATATACTGTTTAAATTCGATGACAGGTGTAGTTGGGAAATTTTTTTCTTTAACGCACGATGTTATGGATGTTCCAATAAATGCACTGATAAAAAAGAAGATTGAAAATTGTTTCATTATTTTTAGATGTGAACATAAAATTAATAATTATTTTTGGCCAAAACAATCATAAAATCCATTTAATTTATTATTTTAATAAGTGTCTAAAATCATATTGCCTGAAATTGCGAATATATTTAGTATTGAAAGTTCTACCAGTTTTAAGCAGGTAGCATTAGCTATTTTTCATTATCAATCATCAACAAATGATGTTTACAGGCAATACATTGAAGGATTAAAAATTAATGTCGATTTTGTAACAGAACTTAATCAAATTCCATTTTTGCCCATTGAGTTTTTTAAATCTCATCACGTTATTTCAGGTTCATCAAACCAAAATTCAAAATCAGAACTGTTTACTAGCAGTGGTACAACAGGTATTATTCAAAGTAAACATTATGTTACTGATGTAAGTATATACGAACAAAGTTATAAGACAGCTTTCGAAATATTTTATGGAAACATTGAAGAATATTGTGTTTTAGCTTTGTTGCCTTCTTATCTCGAACGCGATGGTTCTTCATTAATTTATATGGCGAATGATTTAATTACTAAAAGCAAAAATGAGTTGAGTGGCTTCTATCTTTTAGATTATGATAAATTAATACATACATTAAAAAAGCTTGAAGAGAAAAAACAAAAAACAATTTTAATTGGAGTAACATACGCTTTATTGGATTTGATTGAAAGACAAAATTTTAATTTAAAGTATACCATTGTTATGGAAACAGGTGGCATGAAGGGTAAACGAAAAGAAATGGTTCGAGAAGAATTACATGCCCAGTTGTGTAAAGGTTTTGGAGTACCTGAAATACACAGTGAATATGGTATGACAGAATTATTATCACAAGCCTATTCAACAGGTAATGGCATTTTTAATTGTCCACCATGGATGAAAATAATGATACGCGATGTAAACGACCCTTTTTCGTTTTTGCAAAAAAATAAAACGGGTGGTATCAACGTTATTGATTTGGCAAACATTAATTCTTGTTCGTTTATAGCAACACAGGATTTAGGTAAATCATTTAATGATGATTCTTTTGAAGTGCTTGGACGTTTTGATAATAGTGATATTAGGGGATGTAATTTATTGGTTGGCTAATTTTTTTTGAAAAGTAATTAGGCTAAAAAAATATCCCCTGCTTTTAATTATAAAAGCGGGGGGATATTTTTTTGAAATTTTTTAGAAAGCGTACACTTCAGAATCTATTTCAATTTTATTTTCAACTCTATCAACCCCTGGAGCAAGCCAAGCAGCGTTTTCAGCATCTTTTTTTTCTGTGTATGAACGAACTTTTCCTGTAAGGGTAATCCTACTTCCGTCTGCAATAATATTTATTTTTTCTGAATCAATTGTTGCACTTCTTTGAAAAGCAGAAGCAATTTTATTTTTAATGTCAGTTACTTTAAGTGTTGGCATAATTTTGATGTTGTTTGAAATGCCAATAACTCCTGATAAATTTGTGATTGCATTTTTTGCAGAGTTGCGTTGAAATTCCCATTCCACCGAACCATCTAAATTTACCCACCCTTTTTCTACTTTCACTTTTATTTTTTCATCGGGAACTGATGTGTGCCATCTCAATGCATTTACAACTGCCTCTGCAATATCAGCATCCGTTTTTTGACCAAGTGATGAAACTTTTACATCAACATTTTCAACAACGGCTTTAACACCAACAACTCTTTTTGCGGCTTCTTCTGCTTTTAATTTTTTAGTATAAGTGTCAACAGTACCCGATAACGTTACGATACTATTTTTTACTGAAACCCCAATTTCGCTTACATTTAATAATGGTTCCCAGCGAATTTCTGCCATTACGTCTTTTTGAATTTCTGAATCTAATTTCATGATTTTTTGTTTTAAGATTTATAAATAATTTTTACGTTGCAAAGAAACATCGACTAGTATTTTTTTTCAATGATGTGATAGAAAAAAAACAGTGATTGTTCTCAATCAATTTTATCTAGCTCCAATAAATAGGAAAATGGCTTATTGAAAAAACGGATTGTTTTATTTAGGGTATAACTTATTTTATTTCTCAATTAAATGTTATAAGAATAAAATGCAGTAAAATAAAAAGCCTCTGCTTTAGGCAGAGGACTTTTTAATCCAAACATTTTTAAGAAATTTTTATTTCTTTGATTGATTTGGAAGTAGCAAATTCTTTTTTGGGTAACCATATGTACAAAACCCCATTTTCATATTTTGCATCGACTTTATTCGGCAACGAATTTTTTGGTAATAAAAACGAACGTTTAAAAAAGTGGTAAGAAAATTCTCTTCTTTTATAATTTTCATATTTATCAACCTCTGAATCCTCCATGTTTTTTTCTCCTGTAATTGTCAATATGTCATTATTTACTTCGACTTTAAAATCAGCTCGTTCCAAACCTGGCGCAGCTAATTCTATTCTGAAATTATTTTCATTTTCAATAATGTTTGTATCAGGTATTATAACCGATTCGCTATTAAAATCGAGTAGATTTCCACTAAAATCAAGTATATCAGAAAGTAATCTTCCTGCATCAAATGGGTCGCTTGCCAGTGAGGGAAGTGTTGCTCTCTTTTTTACTACTAATGACATGATTTTTATATTATAAATTAATTTATTTTACGAAGACAAAAATACCTTCACGTAGTAATAATTTAAATGACGAATCTCAAAAGGGCTAGTGATCTTAAACAATTACATGGTTACTAATTTTTTATCATTGTAAGGTATGTTTGTAATAATTAATTTATATTTATAAAATGATGAATGATATTAAAATTAAGTTAGAGAATTTACTCGAATCAAAACTGATAGATGAAATAATTCTTGTTGGCAATGTAAAGCATTTTAAGGATGGTGATGTTATTATGGATTATGGAAAAAATCTAAAATTTATGCCTTTGATTTTAACAGGTACTGTTCGTGTTATGCGAAAGGATGAGGAAGGCCGAGAAATTTTATTATATTATTTGAGTTCAAACGAAAGCTGTGCTATGGCTTATGCATGCTGTATGGAAGCTAAGAAGAGTGAAATAAAAGCAATTGCAGAGGATAATGTTGATTTAATTGCAATACCTCATGAAAAGTTAGATGAGTGGTTGGTAAAATATCCAAGTTGGAAAAGTTACATCTTTAATAGTTTTACTCAACGTTTTAATGAATTATTAAAATCATTGGAAAGTATAGCTTTTAATAAGCTGGATGAGCGATTGGTTAAATATTTAAAAAATAAAACCAAAGTATCAGGCAAATCATCTATAAAGTTGTCTCACAATCAAATTGCTGAAGAAATTGGAACAAGCAGGGTTGTTGTTTCTAGATTATTAAAACAATTGGAAAATGATAAAAAGTTGGTTTTGTATCGTAATGAAATTAAGCTATTGAGCTCATTTAATTAACTGCTATTTTTTGGTTGTCGAAATTATTTCCCAAGTATGATCGCTTAATAACTTTACACTGTCTATAAATTGTAATGAATTGTTTTTTGAGCGCCCCCATTCATCCGGACTAATCATCATTAATAAATAGTCGTCTTCTTTTTTGTATAAATGATAAATAGCTCCTACAAATGGTTCAAAAGATATTTTAGCAGTATAAATTTTTTCACTAATTGCAATTCTATTTTTTATTTCATTAGCCTGAATCAGCATTAATTCTACTTGTTTTTGAATTTGCCTTAATTGTGTATCTGTTTGTTCATACATCGCTGATAAAGCCCTTGATTTAAGCTTGCCAACATCGTCAGGTTTAACCATCGAACTTCCAACATGATGTGGGTAAGGCAGTAGTGATGGGTTTTCAGCAACTTTATCTATATCTATCGGATTTATCATTTACCTAATGTTTAGTATTGTTTGTAAACTTTAATAGTATTGTTTGTTATTCGTAAACAAATATAGTTTAAATTTGTTTAACAAATATCTATAAAACTTAAACAAAAATAAAATGCTACATACTTTAAAAACAAATCAATTTGTTAAGACAGATATGGAAACCATTTGGGATTTTATTAGTTCCCCAAAAAATCTTTCAAGAATAACGCCTAGTTACATGGGTTTTAACATTATTTCTGATGAAGAGGATATACAAAAAATGTATGCCGGGCAACTAATTGAATATTATGTTACTCCTATATTGGGTTTAAAGATGCATTGGGTAACAGAAATTACTCATGTTGAATATTTAAATTATTTTATTGATGAACAAAGATTTGGTCCTTATAAATTATGGCATCACCAGCATTTTTTAAAAAAAGTTGAAGGTGGTGTAGAAATGATAGACATCGTTCATTATAAAATCCCCTTTGGCTTTATTGGCAAAATTGCAAACACACTTTTTGTAAAAGCTAAATTGAAAAAAATATTTGATTTTCGTTACCAAAAAATAGAAGAGTTATTTAATAAGGGTAAATAAAAACAGTTTAATTTTATTTAAGTCTATATATTTTATTAAAATCATTTTTTTAAATAATTGAAAGCACTCAAAATTAAAAAGTAAAGTATCTAACACAGTATGAGTAAAACATTTTTATTTGCTGGTGCATCAAGTGCTATAGCTAAAGAAGCTGTAAAATTATTGCATGCAAAAGGGTTTAAGGTTATTGGAATTAGCCGAAAACCAGTTGATTCGATTTATGACGAATTTTATGAAATTGAAAAGTATGATTTTGGAAATTTTCCATCAATTGATAATTCAATCGATGGATTAGTTTATTTTCCGGGTACAATTAATTTAAAACCATTTCATCGTATATCAGCTAGTGAGTTTCAAAACGATTTCTTTATTAATGTATATGGTGCAATGGCTTTTATGCAAGCGTATTTAACTAATTTAAAAGCTGTAGAGTCTTCATCGGTTGTTTTTATAAGTTCGGTTGCAGCAGATATAGGTTTGCCGTTTCATTCTTCTATTTCTGCATCTAAAAGTGCAATTCAAGGTTTAACAAAAGCATTAGCCGCAGAGTATGCTCCAAAAATTCGCGTAAATTGTATTGCACCTTCATTAGTTAAAACGCCTTTAGCTGATAAGTTTATAAATACACCCGAAAAATTAGAGCAAATGCAAATTAAAAATCCTTTACGAAAAGTTGGAACATCTCTTGATATAGCAAATGCTATTTCGTTTTTATTAACAGCTGAATCAAATTGGATAACTGGTCAAATTATTGCAGTTGATGGTGGAATGGGTACCATTAAAAATAGTTAGTTAAATTAAAATATTATACATTGCAATTGCCTTGTATTTTTAAAATTGAAAAAACAATATGCTAATATCAGTCTTAATGTCTGTATTTGATGCAGATTTTAAATTAATTAAGAGAGCTATTGATTCTGTTTTAAATCAAGACTTTCAAAACTTTGAATTAATTATTATTGATGATGGTAGTCATAATGATATCAATAATCAATTGCTTAATTATGTAAAACAAAATGAGAATAAAATCACCTATCTCCGTCATTTAAATTGTGGTCAATCCGAATCCATTAATTGTGGTGTTATAAATAGTAAAGGCGACTATATTACCGTTATTGATGCAGACGATGAATATTCAACAACTCATTTGTCGTCATGTTTAAAAGAAATTAAGAATTTTGATTTAATAGCTTCTACAACAAAAACCATTGTAGATACTGAACAAGATTATTATGTACCTGATAAAAATGATCCAAATAAATTAATACATGTAGATGACTGTATTTTATTTGCAACATTATTTGGAAAAAAGACTGTTTTTTCGAATATAAAATTTAAAGGGAAATACGCTGCCGATGCTAATTTTTATGAATTAGCCACTAAAAAGTATTTAGTTAAAAAGGTAAAATTAAGAACCTATATTTATTATCGAAATAACCCAAATAGTATGGTGTCGAAAATGAAAAAATTGAAAATTCAGGAGTAATAATCCGCTTGATAATAGCTAAAAAATAAAATAAATACAATGCAATGGAAAAAGAATTAACATATACTAATTTGATGGATATGGAGCAACGTAAACGCGCTAATCTTATAAATTGTATTGGAGGTTTTAAAAGCCTTTGTTTAATTGGCACTGTAAATAATGATGCTAACACAAATTTGGCCATATTTAATTCTATTGTTCACATTGGAGCAAATCCTCCATTAATTGGTTTCGTTATTCGTCCCGACTCTGTTGATAGACATACACTTGCTAATATTTTAGAAACGAATTATTTTACCATTAATCATGTAAACGAAGCTATATATAAACAATCACATCAAACATCAGCTCGTTATCCAAAAGATATTTCTGAATTTAATGCTACTGGGTTAACCCCAGATTATAAAAACACTTTTACAGCACCATTTGTTAAACAAAGTTTAATTCAAATTGGTGTTGAATTTAAACAACGAATAGACATAGCATTGAATAGTACGATTATCATTATTGGTGAAATCAAAGTTCTTTATTTCCCGAATAATTGTTTGTGTGAAGATGGTTTTTTAGATATTGAAAAAGCAAATACGATTACTTGTAGTGGACTTGATAGTTATCATCTCACAAAACGATTTGATCGATTAGCTTATTCAAAACCGAATACGGAAACACAATCTGTTACATTGAATTATTTAGCATAATCACATTGTACTTTATAAATAGGAAGATGAGAACTGTAATTAAATTAACACTTTGTATAATTGGCTGTTTGTTAATTGGTGCTGTTGGAGGTGTGTCAACAGCAGAAGGTGTGAATGATTGGTATGTAACTCTTTTAAAACCCTCGTTCAATCCCCCCAATTATTTATTTGGGCCAGTATGGACAATTCTTTATTTGTTAATGGGTATTTCCCTTTTCTTAATATTACAAACTCCTAAAAATGAAATCAAAAAAAAAGCAATTATATATTTTGGTGTTCAATTGTTTCTGAATTTTTGCTGGAGTTTTTTGTTTTTTAAATTCCATTTACTTGGACTTGCTTTTGTAGAAATTATTTTAATTTGGATTTCTATTCTTCTAATGATAATTGTTTTCCAAAAAATAAATAAAATTGCAGCATACATTCAAATCCCCTATTTACTATGGGTAAGTTTTGCGAGTTTATTAAATGCAAGTATTTGGTTTTTAAACTAATTTTTTAAAATATTCACTAGCGAATCTATTTCCTGAATCCATTTTACCTGTTTGTTTAAATGAACTCCTTCAATGATAGACCTGTTACCAGAAACAAACAGTTTGGTCTTTTTAAAATTCAAACTCAAGTTATCAAGTAAATGTTGCACTTCTTCGATAGAATGATTTTTTGTAAAAAAAGTATACACATGCGTTGCTTTTAAATGCTTTATAACATTTGAAAGATTTTCACGTGGTACATTGCTACCAAGGTATACAACCCTTTTTCCTTGTTGGCGAATAATGTAATTAGCAAATAAAAGTCCAATTTCATGCTCTTCATTTTCCTTCAAAAACAGAACCCACGTTTGGTCAGCAGATTTAGGTAAAGGCAAAGAATCAATTGACACAAATAGTTTTTGCTTTATTAAATTAGTTAAAAAATGTTCTTGCGCCGGGAAAATATCATTCTTAATCCACATTAATCCAATGCGAACAAGAACCGGATATATAACTTTTAAATACGTTTCTGTTAATCCAAATCTTAAAATAGAATTCGAAAACATTTTATCAAAAAGCGATTCATCAAATGTGGTTAGCGAAATTATTATTTGATTTACAATGCTATCAAATTGATTCCCATCCTGAAAAGATTTAGCAATTAGTATGTCTATTTCAGAATCGATTTGTTTTTTTGACAACTTACTTATATGCGAAATTTTCATGCCCGAATTAATTAATTCACAGACATTAAGCAGTTTTTTTAATTGTTCATCATCGTAATACCTAATGTTGGTTTCCGACCTAAGTGGCTTCAGTAAATCGTAGCGCTGTTCCCAAATACGAATTGTGTGAGGAAGAATTCCGCTAATTTGGCCTAATTCTTTTATTGAATATATTGACATACTCTGTTTGGTTGTCTGCAAATATAATCAAACAATACAAAACAAACATTTTATGTTTTATGAAAAAAAATTTAAAATTAACATGGTTTGTTTTCTAGTAAAAAATAAAAACATGAAAAAATTTGATAAATAAATGTTTAATAAAAAATCAAAAAGATTAAACAAAATAATTATATTTGTTTTCAATATTTAAACTTTGTGCATGGATTCTCAAAAAATTGCTGTTTTTAGAAAGGAAAATTTTAATGCTGCACACAGGTTGCATAGTTCTTATTACAGTGAATCAGAAAATCAAGTGCTGTTTGGAAAATGCAATAACCCAAATTACCATGGACACAATTATACATTAATTGTTAAGGTTGTTGGGTGTATAGATATTAAAACAGGTTATGTAATTGATATGAAAGTGTTGGGTAATCTGATTAAAGAAAATATAACAGAAAAATTTGACCATAAAAATTTAAACCTAGACACATCAGAATTTAAAGAGCTTAATCCTACCGCAGAAAATATAGCAATGGTAATCTATACTATTTTGCGAGAAAAATTAGAAACTAAGTTTGAACTTAAAATAACTTTATATGAAACCGAAAGAAATTACGTTGAATACCCCGCTTAACGGAAACAAAATATTATTAAATGAATTAAACATAGATGAGATTGGCGATGAACATTTTTACACAGGTATTGAAACACCTATGAAATTTGGGGCTTTTGATATCAGTGATGAAGACAAGATTGAAAAAATTGAGTTCCACTTTAAGGAAATAATGGAAACATTAGGTCTTGACCTAACCGATGATAGTTTAAAGGGGACTCCTCACCGAGTAGCAAAAATGTATGTAAAAGAATTATTCAATGGTTTAGATCCTTCCAATAAGCCAAAGATAGCCTTGTTTGAAAACAAGTATAACTATAATCAAATGCTTGTTGAAAAGGGTATTGCATTTTATAGTAATTGCGAACATCACTTTGTTCCCATTTTTGGAAAAGCACATTTGGCATATATTTCATCCGGTAAAGTCATTGGTCTATCGAAGCTAAATAGAATTGTAAATTATTTTGCTAAGCGTCCTCAGGTTCAGGAAAGATTAACCATACAAATTGCGAAAGAGTTGCAACGTGTTTTAGATACGGAGGATGTTGCAGTGCTAATTGATGCAAAACATTTATGTGTAGCATCGCGTGGAATAAAAGATAATAGTTCGGCAACTGTTAGTTCATTTTACGGAGGGAAATTCCAAGAAGAGCATACACGAAACGAATTTTTAAAATACCTTGAACTAAAAACGGAATATTAGTAATACCAAGCTAATAAGTTTTAAAATAGATACTGATTCTTAAAATTCGGTATCTATTTTTAGTTTAGTTACTTTACCTTTTTTCCAAGACTCTGAATCTTTTTCGTAATTTATTTTATTCGCTTTTGTGGACTCCACATCATCAAGTAGACTTAAATCAGGCTTGCCTGCATTTACCCAAGCAGTATACCAATAATCCGCAGTTGTGGAAATTGCTAAACGCATTTGCTTTTCTATCATCCCGTTTAAAGCATCGTGATATTTTTTTGCGTATGCTAATGAATGAATAGAAGCATTGTATTTATTTTTAAGTATTTCACCTTTCTCATTTTTCTTATATACTTCGTCTTGCGGAAAATTGCTGTTCACAGATTTTTCAACCAATAAAACAGTATCTACTAATTTATGAGTTTGCGCAATTATTTCCCAAGTTTTTTTGCTTATATCATCAATATATTTTGCGTTACCCGTATTCAAATTATACATATCACCCAATTGTTCAGGAATTTGGGATTCCCAAAATGAATGAATTCCTTTTTGGTTCGTCATTTGCCCATCATGATTTGCAGATGTGTGCAAAGGCATTTGTGCATCGCCTATGTAATGACCTAAATCTGCAGCAAGAAACAATATTTCGGTTTTCTTTTTTTCTTTAAAAGCTTTTGTTAGTTTTTCCATCATCTCAATAATATACCAAGGTAAAATTCCATTTGATTGTAAAAATTTGTCATCATATTTTTTCTTTGCCTCCGCTAATGTTTTAGGTAAGCTATCTGCTGGGCCAAAATTTTCCATATCCATAAAATGTCGAGGATTCTCGGATTTATCGGTAAGTATATATTTGCGTAAATCAGGAACTACAGATTCTTCAGTAATAAAATCAATGTGGTTGTAAAAGAAGGGACGCATTTCTGTTGGTAAAGCAAATACTGCAGCTTTATTAATGTGTTGATGCCCCCATGTACCCCATGAAGATAATATGGTAACACAACTGATTAAAAAAAATAAAATAATGACGGGTTTAACGTTTTTGCTTTTCATTGGGTTTATGTTTTATTTTTTTTATATGACGAGTATTTTATAATGTGTAGTAAACGGAGTTCTG
>CANCPZ010000090.1 GCA_947380175.1 Bacteroidota bacterium
TGTGTATTCAGTCATTTATAAGTAGCCCACGCAGACATTGGGATTCGTTAGTAACTTTAATATTACATGTTACCATTGCTGTTTTTATATTTGTGTATATAGGTCCGTTAACTTGGTTTTTGGCTTTCTTTTTACCATTTTTTATTGCACATATGTTAGGGGCTTATTTATTTTATGCTCAACATACTTTTCCGGGTGTTAAGTTTAAAAGTAATACTGAATGGAATTATGCTGATGCTGCTATGGAGTCTTCTAGTTTTTTAAAAATGAATCCTTTCTTGAGGTGGGCTACAGCAAATATTGGCTACCACCATGTACATCATTTAAATTCCCGAATTCCTTTTTATCGTTTACCGGAAGCAATGGCAAGCATTACAGAGTTGCAACAGGTTACAACAACCACTTTTAAATTGTCAGATATAGTTTCTTGTCTGCGTTTAAAGTTATGGGATTCAGAACAAAATAAGATGATTGCTTTATCGGAATTAAATACTACCTATTAATATTTTTTTAAAAAGTCATTATAAAATAGTTGGGTTTTTATTTTCCGAATTGAGATTAATTTTTTTTGCTATTTTCTCCACCCATCAAAGCATATTGAATTATATTTGCCCCCATTTTTAAAGCTTTTTGGTGTGTTTCGGGCGAATCTTTGTGTACTTCAAAACTTTCCCAGCCATCCCCTAAATCGCATTCGTAATCGTAAAAACAAACCATACGACCTTGATATATAAGTGCAAAACCTTGCGCAGGTCCTCCGTCGTGTTCGTGAACTTTTGGTAACCCATTCGGGAAATCATATTTCTGGTGATAAATGGGATGAGTGAAAGGTAATTCAATAAAATCTAATTCGGGAAAAACTTTTTTCATTTGAGGTCGAATAAATTTATCGATTCCATAATTATCCGAAATATGGAGAAAGCCTCCTGCCATTAAATAATTTCGTAGGTTTTCAGTTTCCTGTAAACTAAATAAAATATTTCCATGACCTGTAATATGAACAAGTGGATAGTTTATAATATCCGGACTACCAACTTCAACCATTGCTTGTTCGGAGTTTATGTTTGTTTTTAAATTGGTATTGCAAAATTGTATTAAGTTTGGTAAGGAAGTTTCTAAGTTAGCATACCAGTCGCCACCACCATTGTATTTTAATACAGCTATTTGGTAGGTTGGGGTAGGTTTAAATGCGCTAAATAGAGCTACTAAAGCTAAAATGATGAATATTTTATTAAACATGCTGATTTAAATCGTAGTTTTTTTATGTGTAATAATATCTTATGAGTTTCTTTCTTTTGTTGATTTAAATGATAAATACATTTCATTAAAACGATTCATAATTAGTTGCATGAATTCATCATCAACTAATTTTTTTATTCCTTCAATTCCGTTTACTTCGGCTTGCGAAAATTTAAAAATTTGTTCCATTGGCCCAGCTTCAAATCGTACTTGGTATTTATCATTCAGTGAAAATATACTGATTGTTAGCTTAGGATGAGGTATGTTACCGATTACTCGCATTTGATTCAAATGGTTTGAAATTTAATTAATCTTTACTTACTTTAAATGGACCTCCTCCAAAGATGGTAGTTCCTTCATCGCCTTCTCTTCGTATTTTGGCTTGAATTGTAAAAGCCAATTCGGCATAATGATTTAAATTATTTTTCTTTAAGAAAGAAGCTGCATTAACATCTCCATTGATAAAATTAGCCATTGCTGCCCAAATAAATTCTTTTTTTTTCATAAGTAATTCAAATGCTTTTTTATCGTCCCAAACTGCATTAACAAAAGCGGCAAGTGTAAACTGCTTATTTATTAATAAATATTCCATCGCTTTTGCATAGCGGCTTGCAGCGTCTTTTAGCTGAACCAGTTCTTCGTAATTGTTGGCTTGTAGCCATTGCTTTGCCTTTTTATCTCCAGCAATCCAATCGTTCGTTTTTTCGATAACTTCTTTTGCGTAGTTTAACATTTTATACTAATTCAATTTTTTTAGCAATTCTTCACAATCTTTTTTTGCTTTATTGTCATCTTCGTTCGAAGGTGTTATTTCTAATGCTTTTTTTGCCCACATTTTAGCTTCCAATTCTTTTCCCATTTCATAATAGGTTTGAGCAAGTTCGTATTGATGATTCATGTATTTGGGCTCGATGCTAATTGCTGTCATAAATGATTTTATTGCATCCTGATAGGATCCTCCGGGAGGTACACCACCAAAAAACGAATTAATCATTACTTTTTCTACAGCGTTAAAACCCGCGATGGTTCTATGCCAGCGACCAAGTATATGGTAAGCGCCTGCTAGTCTACTATTTAAGGCAATGGCTCTATCTACTTGCGTTCTGATTAATTTTGCATTCGTAATTTTTTGTTTTGAACTTGCATTTTCATTGATGCGTCCTAATGCCATTGCGTAAACAAAATGGGCATCAGCGCTATTCTCATTTATCTTAATTGCTTTTTTTGCAAGGTATTCGGCTGTTAAATAATACTTCATTTTTTCTGTTTCTGGAGCATAAAAAAAGCCATACTTTGAATAGCAGTAACTGCCATATTGAACATAATTTACATTGCTAGAATCTGATTTTAATAATTTTTGAAACATCGGAAAAGCTTCTTTGTATTTATATTCCAACTTTAATTTATAGGCTTTTGCGTATAACTCTTCATTGTTTTGTGCTATAGCTGAGATGCTTGTAATGATTGAGATTATGAATAATAGTTTTTTCATTGTTGTTGTTTTTTTATCTTAGTAAGCTTCTTTTTAGGAGTTAGTTATTAAAAAATGAAAGTAATTTTAATTTTTTTTTCTGATTTGTAAATTAATTACGATTAAAACGCCCTATTAACAGCAATAACAAATCTGTATTGAACATAATTTTTATCTGTAGCTGGAATTTTATTTAAGAAAAATGGCATGTCAAAACGTATTGTTAATGGATTAACAGTTTGTAAAACACCAAACTTTTTTATTGTTAAAGCCATCCCTAATCCTGCATCTAAACGTACATCACTCATTTTTAAAACATCATCGTTTGTATCATTGTAATTAATGCTTCCGGCATCCCCGAATAAATAAGTTGTAAGTTTAAATGTTTTAGTTAGCCAGTTTTGCTTTTTTATTTTCATTATTCCATCAAATTCTAACTCTGCATTAATGGCAGTACCTGTTTGACCTTTATAAGTCATTGCGTAATTACCATCTGGCTTTGTTTGTGGTGCAAAATAGCCCGAATAACCTCTTAAATTAAGACCTCCACCATATTGAAAATTATTTAATGTTGAACCTATTGATGCCCATGAGGGATCAAAGAAACCTTGTGAACGGGTATATTTATTTTCCATCATTTCTTCTGGATTTGCTCCAGCTAAAAATAAAGAAGATTCGTTTGCCCAGTTTTTACCAGTACCATATTGAGCTATCAATCGAGTATTTAAATTCAGTTTCCATAAATGTGTTTTATTTATCACATTTAAGTTAATTGTTTTAAAATCATAATCGCTCATAATTGCTGACGAACGTAATCCTAAATTAATATTACCTGTTCCTTTAACATAACTATATGTGTGTTCAATTCCAATGTTAATGGTGTTGTTTAGCATGTTAGGTTGCCATTCGTTAGGTAACAATAAATAAGATAAATCATTCAATCCTTTTCGATACATTGATTTAAAAAACATAAATAGTTTATTTTTACCCGATATGTCTTTTTTATCAAAACCAATTGTATAACCATTTAAGCCATCCAATGACTTGGCTGATAAATAAATGGAGGAACCTTTCATAAATTTATCGGTAGCAGTACGGTAGTTTATACGATAACTTATATTGTCGTATAAATCTTTAGCATATTTTGAAGTCGATGAATCATGAATGTTCTGTCCAATACCTGTATTAAACCAAATTGTAGCATCAAAAATATGGCGAAAGTTCATGTAGTTACCATTTAGGTTTAATCCCATTTTAAACCCATCATAATTGTTGTACCAAATATCTGGTCGAGCAAATAATTCATATCTCGTCCAATCGGAAGGGTTATATATTTTAGAATCGAAACGATATTTTATCGGAAAATTTTTACTGTTGTTTAGCATGTTTATATCAGCTAATCGTTTTGATGGATCTATAATTACATCAAAAATTCCACTAGGGGCATTTACTGTTGCTATATATGTCATTTTCACTTTGTCCCATCCTATCCAGCGAGGAAGCACTTTTGCGGCTGTTTGTTTTATAAACCAATTGTTTGGAATGTGGTAATAATGAATACTATCATTTTTTTCAATCACCGAAAAATCAATAGGCATTTGCATCCCATTGCGTTTAAAGGTAATGTTATACGTTCCTTTTTCTTTTCCTTTTTTTACTGAATTTACTTGATAATCAATTATTTTGGAGGTATTCATCCATTCGTCAAAAAACCAGTTCAAATCAACATGTGTAAATTGGATAATTGAATTTTTGAAATCTTCATCATATGGATGAGCAAATTTCCATTGGTTAAAATAATTACTGATAGCTGATCTAAAAAGCGAATCGCCCAATACATATTGTAAGTTATACAGCATAGTTGCTGTTTTCATATATACTTGTCGGTACCCACCACCGTGCCGTAAAGCGCCGTTATACATATCTGAATGTAAGTTCGAAAATGTTTCAATATCTTTTGCAGCATCATTCATATAACCATTGTATATTTCGCTATTGCGAACAAAATCAGGTTCGGTAAAACGGTTAGTGTAATTTGATTTTGATGTGTATTTTACGCGCAATTTTCCATCAATGCGCTCGTAAGTCCAGTTGGTTAAAAATTGTGTAAAACCTTCGTCAAGTGCAGGTCTGTATGTTTCGTTAGAGCCAACCATTGCAAAAAACCAGTTGTGCCCAATCTCGTGTGCAATCAAATCTCGGTATCCTGGATCAAATCCGTCGTCCAGAGTAAGCATAGGGTATTCCATACCATCTTGCGCATCGGCAACAATCATTTTTGGGTAGGCATACATTCCAATATCTTCAGAATTTACTTTGATAACTTTTGCTGCATATTCGGCGGCATTTTGCCAATGGGCTGCATGAGGTTCTTGTGCAAGCGAAATACATTGAATGCCATTCCATTCAGCTTCTCCAATTCGGTAAGTAGGGTCAGCTGTTAGTGCAAAATCGTGTACATTTTCAGCATGAAATTTCCAGGTTTTAGTACTTCCATCGGGTGTTATCATTACCGATGGTTTTTCGTTCCATTTTTTATCTTTAAAATTTTTGATATCTAGTTTTTTTCGCAAATCGATTGGTAATGTTTCATCTTTATTAATTAAAACGCCTGTTGCATCCAACACATAATTATTCGGAAAAGTAAAGGCTACATCGTAGGTGCCATAATTGCCATAAAATTCATGATCCATATGTTGGTCAGTATCCCAACCTTGTTTGCTGTCGTAAACCGAAATGCGCGGATACCAATGTACTACATCATAGTGTTTATAACCCCATGCATTAAATAATTTCATCCGGTTTCGGATTGTTCCATTATCGAAATAGGTTTTGAAATTTATTTTGAATGTAATTTTTTCGCCTGATAGTAACGGTTTTTGAAGGAATACTTTTAGAATTGTATTGTCTTGTTCTGTTTTTAATTCTTCATCGTTAACCGTAATTTTTGAAACATTGGTTCCTAGACCTTGTGCTTCGTATTTTCCGAATTTCAAATCAGTTCCATTGTTTTTATATAAGTCAGCTAAATATGACCCTTTAGTCTGCGCATTACTATATAGATGAAAATATACAAATGGTAATTCGTTGGGCGAATTGTTATAATACGTTAGTTCTTCAGCTCCATCAATAATATCTGTCTTGTCATCCAAAACTGCGTTCATTTTGTAATAAACATCTTGTTGCCAATAGCCTTCATAAGGTTTTCTGTTTTTCCAATAATATTGGTTAGTAGTACTTTGGTAATTGTTTTCAGGGAATTGTGCAAATAAATTTGTTGTCAAAACAACAAAAATAAGTGTACAAAATTTTAATTTCATCATAAAATTTCGTGCGATTTATATGGTAAATATAATGGATTTTTAGAAAAAGGAAGGCGAGTTTATCTCATTTTAAATCAAATCAAATATCGGGGTGTATTTTTCATTATTTAAATAACCATGGCTGTGTTTATTTTTGTTTCGAAAAGTAGCACCCCGATATTAATAAGATTTGAAATTTAAATCACAAACAAAAAATATTTTTTTGTTGACGTCAAACGTACTAATATATTTAGTAATATTGTGCTAAATATATTAGCAATGTCAAAAATAGCCAAAAACATTACTGTTTTGAGAGGTTTAAAAAAGCTGTCTCAAATGCAATTGTCAGAGAAATTAGATATTTCTCGTTCCCGATTAGGTTCGTACGAAGAGGGAAGAGCCGAACCACCTTACGATTTACTGATAAAAATAGCCGATTATTTTCACATTGCTATTGATGCATTGGTGCGTGGTGATTTAGCAAAAACCGATCCCGATTCATTATTGAAAATGGGCGAAAACCGAATTTTATTTCCTATGATTGTTGATAGAGATACCAACGATTTAATTGAAGTAATTCCGGCAAAAGCGGTGGCTGGTTATTTAACCGGATATGCCGATCCTGAATTTATTGAGGATATGCCGGTAATGAATTTGCCTTTTAAAATAGTTGGTAAACATCGTGCCTTTTCAATTAAGGGAGATTCAATGCCACCATTAAAAGATGGAACTTTTGTGGTTGGTAAATATGTAGAATCGTTGAACGAAATTAAAGATGGACAAACATACATTGTACTTACCAAAGACGATGGTGTTGTTTATAAACGCATTTATCGCGAAAAGAAAAAAACTTTGGATACATTCGAGTTTCATTCGGATAACAACCAATACGCTCCATATATCGTTAAGTCCGAAAATGTGTTGGAAATATGGAGCTTTGTTTGTAGTTTAAATATAGGTGAATTTAAACCTCAGGATTTAAATATCGATAGTATGATTCGTTTTTTACAATCGTTTAGAGTAGAAATGGGTAAATAGCAAATAAAAAAGCAATTACCTTAAAAAAAATAAGCCATCCTAAATTTAGCCACATAGATACAGTATCTGTGTGGCTAAATTTTTAATTTTAAATTTCGAATTCAAAAAAATGAAGTAACTACTAATTAACAATTAGTAGTTCGTAAAATAGATTTAAATGACTTTTTATAAAGCGCTTTTAATTCGTACTTCGTAAATAAATATGAATATTTAAATTCGAATTTTTCCAATCTTAAATTATATAATAAATATGAGCGTATTCGAAATCATTGGCGGAAAAAAACTAAAAGGTGAAATTGTCCCACAAGGCGCAAAAAATGAAGCATTGCAAATTTTGTGTGCAGTGCTTTTAACTCCCGAAAAAGTGGTAATCCAAAATATTCCTGATATTGTGGATGTAAACAAGTTAATTGATTTACTGCGCGATTTAGGAGTTAAAATTGAAAAAACAGGACACGAAGAATACACATTTAAGGCGGATGATGTAAATGTAGATTATTTAAACACACTCGAATTTAAGAAAAAGGGAGGTAGCTTGCGTGGTTCTATAATGATTGTAGGGCCTTTGCTTTCGCGCTTTGGAAAGGGGTATATTCCTAAGCCGGGTGGCGATAAAATTGGAAGAAGGAGATTGGATACACATTTTATAGGTTTTCAAAACTTAGGCGCAAAATTTATATACGATGATGCAAGCGAATTTTATAAAGTAGAGGCTAATAACTTAAAAGGCTGTTATATGTTGTTGGATGAAGCATCAGTAACAGGTACAGCCAATATTTTAATGGCAGCAGTTTTGGCAAAAGGGTTAACTACCATCTATAATGCAGCTTGCGAGCCTTATGTACAGCAACTTTGCAAAATGCTGAATCGTATGGGAGCAAAAATTGGTGGTATTGGTTCAAATTTATTAACCGTTGAAGGGGTTGAATATTTGGGGGGTACAACACATCGCATGTTGCCCGATATGATTGAAGTAGGTAGCTTTATTGGACTAGCAGCGATGACGCAATCTGAAATAACCATTAAAAATGTTCAGTTTAATGAGTTAGGAGTAATACCTAGTGTTTTTCAACGATTAGGAATTAAATTAGAATTAAGAGGTGATGATATATTTATCCCTTCACAAGAATCATATGAAATAGATACGTTTATCGATGGTTCCATTCTAACCGTTTCAGATGCTATCTGGCCAGGCTTTACACCCGATTTGTTAAGTATTATTTTGGTTATTGCAACGCAAGCAAAAGGTACCGTGCTAATTCATCAAAAAATGTTTGAAAGTCGCTTGTTTTTTGTGGATAAACTAATTGATATGGGTGCACAAATTATTCTTTGTGATCCACATAGAGCAACTGTAATTGGTATGAATAGGCAACATCAATTAAAAGGCATTTCTATGACTTCGCCCGATATACGTGCCGGTGTATCTCTTTTAATCGCGGCTTTGTCGGCAAAAGGTAAGAGTACAATACATAATATTGAGCAGATAGATCGTGGTTATCAGAATATTGATGTTCGTTTGCAAAAACTTGGCGCAGAAATTGTTCGTAGGTAATTCTAAAAGATGTAAATTTGTTTACTATGAAAAAAATAAATATTGTATTAGTTTTGGCGGCCGCATCGGTGCTAACAGTTGGATTTATTCAGGATAAATCAAAAAATAAAAAAGAAGATAATATTTCTGGTGCTGTTGTAGGAATAAATATTGGAAACAAAGCTCCTGAATTAAAATTTAAAAATCCGCAAGATGTTGAATTATCTTTATCATCATTAAAAGGTAAAATTGTTTTAATCGATTTTTGGGCATCGTGGTGTGGCCCTTGCCGTATGGAAAATCCCAATGTTGTTGAAGCATACAACAAATACAATAAAGCTAAATTTAAAACAGCAAAAGGGTTCACTGTGTTGAGTGTTTCGCTCGATCAAAATAAACAAGCATGGATTAATGCAATTGCTAAAGATGGTTTAGTTTGGGAAAATCATATTAGCGACTTAGGTGGATGGCAATCGCAGGCTGCAGCAATTTATCAAGTAAATTCTATCCCTGCTCCATTTTTATTAGATGAGAATGGTATTGTCATTGCAAAAGGTGGGGAATCATTACGAGGACCAGGATTAGAAATGCAGTTGGATAAATTATTGAAGTAAAAAATACTATTTTATGTAAAAAAGACAGAGCTTGAAAAGGCTCTGTTTTTGTTTTATAAAATATGTCAAATTGTCTTCTTATCTTTGGTGGCAAATTATTTGAGAGGTGTATGCGATTGAAATTTAATAATGAAAAATCTAAAAAATATATTTAAGAAAATGAGTCAAAAAGATAGTGAAATAGTGAACGAGCAAAATGAAGAAAAGGTTCAACAACCAGAACAAGAAAACATTCAACCTGTTGATGAAAAAGTAAGTTTAACTGATGAGCTACAGGCAAAATTAATTGATTTGAACGACAAGTACCTGCGTTTATATTCTGATTTCGATAATTTTCGTAAACGTACAGCTAAAGAAAAAGTTGAGCTAATGAAATCGGCAGGTGAGGATATATTTGTCAACTTACTTCCTGTAATTGATGATTTTGACCGTGCTATTAAATCAAATGCAGAAATTACGGATGTAAAGGTAATTAATGATGGAATAAATTTAATCTATAACAAATTTAAAAACTCGCTTATTCAAAAAGGTTTGGAAGAAATGAAATCGATGGGAGAATCTTTTAATACTGATTTACACGAAGCAATAACAAGCATTCCTGCTCCATCAGAAGATTTAAAAGGTAAGGTTGTTGATGAACTAGAAAAAGGCTATTTAATTAATGGCAAAGTAGTTCGTTTTGCCAAAGTTGTTATAGGGAATTAAAATATTAATTTTAATATATTTATTTCCAGTCGAATTAAAATCAGCATAATTATACATTATCACATTAAAAAAATATGAGTAAAAGAGATTATTACGAAATTCTTGAAGTTTCTAAAAGTGCCAGTGCTGATGAAATAAAAAAGGCGTATCGCAAAATGGCAATAAAATATCATCCAGATAAAAACCCTGGTGATAAAGCATCTGAAGAAAAGTTTAAAGAAGCAGCCGAAGCTTATGAAATATTAAGTACTCCAGAAAAAAAGCAACGTTACGATCAGTACGGCCATGCTGGAATGAATGGTAATGCTGGTTTTGGTGGAGGAAGAGGTGGTCAAGGTGGATTTGGTGGTATGAATATGGAAGACATTTTCAGTCAATTTGGAGATGTTTTTGGTGGTCATTTTGGCGGAGGCGGAAGTTCTAGGGGTGGTAAGCGTGTAAACCGTGGATCGAATTTACGAGTAAAAGTAAAAATGGATCTTTCGGAAATAGCCAATGGTGTTGAAAAGAAAATTAAAGTAAATAAATATGTTTCATGTTCACCTTGTAAAGGTTTAGGTGCAAAGGATGGTTCGGCATTTAATACTTGCTCTACTTGTAGAGGATCCGGGCAAGTTACTCGTATTCAAAAT
>CANCPZ010000091.1 GCA_947380175.1 Bacteroidota bacterium
CAAGTTTTATAGTTTCTAAAATTACACCCGTAAAAGCAATTCGGTTTAGTTAATCGTTTGTTTCAATTTAATAATTATTCCTTTTTTTAGCTTTTAAATTACATCTTCAAATTTATTTACGTATTATATAATTTGCAATAAACACTAATAAATAAATGTGCTATAATTGTTAAAAAAATTTTTTGGTCAGGTTTTTGCCAACGTATTATTTGTAGCTTTATATTCTAAATTAATTACTCATATGTTTAAAAATAAAAAAATACTTTTTTTGATTCCTATTGCAGTTATTGCTCTTGTATCTTATACATATATATACAGTAATCAAAATGCTAAGGATGAAGCAATAGATCAAATATTGATGCAGAATTTAAAGAACTTGCATTATTCACCCAAAGAGATAAATGACGATTTTTCAGAAAAGGTTTTCAAACTTTATTTGGAGCGATTAGATTACAATAAAAAATTTCTTATTCAATCGGATGTAAATGAACTTCAGAAGTTTGAGCATTCAATAGATGAGGATGTAAATACCGGGCGATTTGCTTTTTTTGATAAGTCGTTCGAAATTATTAATAAGCGAGTTGATGAAGCCAAAACGTATTATACCGAGATTTTGTCAGAACCATTTGACTTTTTTAAAGACGAAACGTTGCAGTTGGATGCAGAAAAACTGACTTATGCAAAAGATAAAGAAGCTTTAAAAAACGAATGGCGTAAATCTTTAAAATATCAAACGCTAGCACGTGTGGTTGAGATGATTGATTTGCAAGAAAAGGCGAAAGAGAAAAGTGATACTGTTAAAATTAAAACCAACAAAGAACTTGAAGTTGATGCTCGTAAAAAAATATTAAAAAGTAATGACGATTATTTTAAACGATTAAAAGAACTTGATCGTAACGATAGAATTGCTATTTATTTTAATTCCATTGCCGGAATATATGATCCACATACTGAATTTTTTCCTCCAAAAGATAAAGCCAATTTTGATATTAGTATGAGTGGTCAACTTGAAGGTATTGGTGCGCAGCTTCAAGAGAAAGATGGTTACATTAAAGTAAGTAGCATTGTTCCTGGAAGCGCATCTTATAAGCAAGGGCAATTAAAAGCAGGAGATTTAATAATAAAAGTTGCTCAAGGAGCTTCCGAACCTGTTGATGTGGTTGATATGCGTATGGATGATGTACTTCCTTTAATTAGAGGAAAAAAAGGAACGGAAGTTCGTTTAACAGTTAAAAAACCAGATGGAAGTATGCTTGTAATACCTATTATCCGCGATATTGTAGTAATTGAAGATAGCTACGCACAATCGTTAATTTTAAAAGGAAAGAAAAAAATAGGATATATTAAGTTACCTACTTTTTATGCTGATTTTACTGGAAAAGGAGGTCGTAGTTGTTCGAACGATATTAAGAAAGAACTTCAGAAATTAAACGATGAAAAAGTAGATGGTATTATTTTAGATTTACGTTACAATGGTGGAGGCTCTTTAAATGATGTTGTTGATATGGCGGGTTTATTTATTGATAAAGGACCAATTGTGCAAGTGAAACAAAAATTTGGAATGCCTCAAGTGTTGGAGGATAGAGATCCAACAATAACGTATACAGGTCCATTGTCTGTTATAGTAAATTCCAATTCAGCTTCAGCTTCCGAAATTATGGCAGCCGCAATACAGGATTATCATCGTGGAATAATTATAGGAACTTCGCCATCGTCTTTTGGAAAAGGCACTGTTCAACGTTTCTTTGATTTAGACGAATCTTTACCTATTCAGTATTCAAGTATAAAGCCATTGGGTTCAGTTAAAATTACAACTCAAAAATTTTATCGAATTAATGGTGGAGCAACTCAATTAAAAGGTGTTATACCTGATATTGTTTTACCTGATCCGTACTATTTATTAGATCAAGGAGAAAAAGAACAGGATTATCCGATGGCATGGGATGAGATTGCTCCTGCAACTTACCAAGCTTTAAAACCTGCTTATTCAATTGAAAAAATTAAAGCCGCTAGCGACGAGCGTGTTAAAAATAATCCAGGCTTTGCAATTTTAAATGAAGCTGCAATTCGTATGAAAAAACAAAAAGATAGTACTGTTGTTTCTTTAAATTTTGATAAATATGTAGCAGAACAAAAACGATACAAAGCCGAATCTAAAAAAATGGAAACCTTAGATAAGGAAATATCTGGTATAGAAATACTGCCTTTGCAAGCTGACATTGTAGCAAGCGTGGGTTCGGATACAACAAAAGCTGCAAAAGTAAAAGAGTGGTATAAGAGTCTTAAAAAAGATATTTATTTACATGAAACCATTTCTATTATGGAGGATATGAAATAAAAATCTAATTTTTGTAGTCGTTGTAATTGCTTTTAAAATCGAATGTTTAGGTAATATTAAATAGAATACAATCGTTATTAAATTTATAATTATTTTGATTCTGAAAATTATTTGATCGCGGAATTACCTCACTTTTATGGTGATATTTTCGCCGTTATTTTCAGGTGTTTCGATTTCTTTATTTCCATCTTTTAAAGATTTTGAATTATTGTCAGGCGTTCTGTCTATTAGTTTGTTGTATGGATCTATTCCAACTGATATCGGTTCATCTTTTACAATAATTTTAAAATCCATTTTATTTTTATTGATTTTGTGTTTTTTTAAATACAATTCTGTTTCTGTTTTTTTGCCATTTACCAATTTATTTCCAAAAACTCCAATATCAACCCAATCATTGATGGTAGCATCTTTCATTCTTCCAATACTATCGGCTTTCATTTTTTTACTTTCAATTGAAATCAACACTAAATAGTTGCCGTCTTTTGTTTTTGTATAAGAACATTTTGTTGTTTTGTTTTCGTACAAGGTTATGGTTTCAAACATATCGTTTATGATATATTTTAAACTATCAGGTGTGGCTTGTTTAATGAAGCTTAAAAATTCTACCGAGTTGGTGTAAGGAGGTTCTTGAAATGCTACTTGCTTTATGTATCTCGACAAAGCTGCATTTAATGAATCTTCGCCTATGTAATCTTTTAGCGCATACATCACCACGCTACCTTTATTGTAATGAATGTATTGCTGGTTTTCAACAAGCATTAAAGGGCGCTCTTGTTTCCCTTCGGTTGCTCGCCCTTGTAAATATTGATTCATTTCATATTTCAAGAATTTTTTCATGGCTTGTTTCCCATATTCTTTTTCCATCACCATCAATGCCGAATATTGCGACATTGTTTCGGCCATTAATGTGGAACCTTGAACATTACCACCAATTACTTGGTGCGCCCACCATTGATGTGCTACTTCATGGGCTGTTACATAAAATGGATAGTCGATTGATTCGGGATTTGTATCATCGATTTTGGCAATAAAACCTATGCCTTCAGAAAAAGGAATGGTATTAGGAAATGATTGAGCAAATGTTGCATAGCGCGGAAACTCAAGTATACGAACTTGTTTGTGTTGGTATGGGCTAAAGTTTTTTGAATAATAAGTAATGGATTTTTTTATTCCATTTATCATTCGGTCTAAATTATATTCGTGCCCTTTATTGAAATAAATCTCAATAGCTACTCCATTTATTTTTTCGCGCTTTACTTCATATCGTGCAGAAAGGAATGCATAAAAATTCAAAATTTTCGAATCCATTTTATAATGAAAATATCTTCTTTCATCTTGTTCCCATGTTTTTATTAAATATCCTGGAGCAATTGCTGTTTGGTCATTAGAAGTACTAATGGTGCATTCAAAATCAATCCAATCAGCATCATGGCTTATGTATGTATTCATTCGTGCAACTGTATCATTTACATCTGCCATACGATTTTTAATACCTAAACCATATTTTTTACGAGCCTTATTATCTGTTAATTCTGCTTCTACGCTATATCCTATGCTTGGTAAAAATTGATTATTTAAAAACGTACCATTATATACTATTGCTGTTCCCGGATCACCGTTTTTAAATCCTTTCGGATTAAAACTTAATACCATATTCAGTTGTATGGAATCGCCTGGTTTTAAAGATTTTGAAAGTTTGTAAATTTGAAATCCATCTTCTGTATCATCAAGAACTTTTTTTGAATTGGTATTAAAAGTTAATTTATCACAATTGATTTCGGTATTTAAATTAACAATAATAGAATCGATAGGTTTATTAGTTTTGTTTTTTAAAATGTAATAACCTTCAAATTTTGCGCTACGTTCTTTCGGAAAAATAGCCACATTCCAGTTGACAGAAACAATTCGTGGTTGTAGTGTTTTTTCATATTTCTTATATTTTTTCTCAAAGTTAGCACTAGCCTCTTCTTCTTGTTTTGCCGAAGTATTTTTGTTTAAAATGTTGGTGTTGTAAAAAATAAATATTCCTGTTCCGATAAAAATTAATAAACCAATAAATAATGATAACCGTATTTCGCCTGTAAATAAAGGTTTTGCAATACGTAAACGGTGTTTGATCCCTTTTTCTTTTCCTCGCACCCAAAGTAAATTTGATACAGCTATTAATATAATTGAAAAACCAATCCAGTAGGTTTTAAAAACGATGAAGGGGTAAATGCCATGTCCATAGCCATTCATATCCGAATATTGCATTATTGGGCCATTGCTGTTAAACTGATACAAACCATTATTCAATTGCAACAAACTAAATACAATTGGTAACACCGCAAGTATTAATGCTGAAATAAAATAGCCAATATATTTATTGTTGAAAATAATTTGTATAGACATAGAAAGCACACACGCTAAAGCAAAGCCAATCAAATTAAATCCATATAAATCTTTTATGTATTCAATGATTTCGAAATTATAATATCCTTTATATATTTGGATAGCAATACCTGTAATCATTATTACAAAAAGTAAAACGGCTTGCATCAATATCAATGCAATAAGTTTAGATGTAAAAGTAATCCATGGTGCAATGGGTGAGGCGCCAATCAATTCGTCTATTTTTGCATCGCGCTCACGCCAAACTACAATCCCTCCATAAAATATAATAAGAATAGACATGAAAAGTGAAAATAAACCTACACCAATTTCTAATATTTGATAGGTAACTGGTAGGGTAGGAGTGCCATATATTAGTGATAAAAAAGGCGATACAACAACAAATAAAAGTATGCTTATGAGAATAATTATTAAAAAGAAAACACTTTTTACAATACTGTTAAATTCAAATTTGATAAGGAACCATGTTTGATAAATATTAAAATTTGATGAAAATGATTGAACTGATTTAGGAATATCAGCTAATGAATTTACTGGTGCAGATGGAATGGAGAGTAAGCCTTTTTTCTTTTTTGAAAATAATGATATTGGTGAATTAAATTGATTAAATTGAAATTTTAAATAGGTTAAAATAGTAATTAATAATGCTATTCCAAGCCACATTACACGGTTGTATATTAAAACCCCCTCTAATGGAATGCTTAATGTATTTTGTTCGGATGGTGACCAGAATTTTGTAATTTTAGATAATGCTTGTGTTCCAAAAGGTTCTACAATAGCTGCTATTGTTTGATTGTCCATATCCGAAAGCAATGCTGGCGTAATTCCTTTTATAAGAATTAAAATAACACAACCTACATAACCTGCAATCATATTTCTTGAAAAAGTAACAAGCGAAAAGAAAATAGCTCCAACCAATAAAGTGTTTGGAATGATAAATAAAATAAAAGGTTGCAGATAATTCATTAAATTAAATGGACCTACTTTTGATCCATCAATACCGGGTAATGCACAACCTATCATGTGTCCAAAAACAGAACCTGTTAGCACGAACAGAGCAACCAAAAATACAGCCGAAAATCGACCAAACATATAACCAAATTTACTAATTGGTTTAGTAAATAATAATGGATGTGTGTTGTATTGAAAGTCTTTATAAACAACAGGTGCAACAATAGTTACCAAAATAATTATACCAATTAAATTAGTATTTAATGAATTTAATAATTTTGAAATAGCAGTCGCAGAATTAATAATCGTATTACTATCTGAACTTGAACCTCCAAGTAAACCTGCTACTCCGGCAGTTATTAAAAGCGCTAACGAAAAAAATATGAAGAAGAATATATATACTGAAGGTCTTTTAAACCAAAGTTTTAATTCGAAGGAAAATATTTGTGAATACATTTTTTTAGAATTGAGGTATTAGATTTGGTAAATTAGCTATTGATTTGATTGACAGTTTTTCAAATCTTATTTCTTTCATCTAATTTGTTATTGTTGCAAAATAAACGTCTTCCAAGTCGGCTTTAATTTCTGAGAATGATTCATCTGGTTGGGTTGTGCTAAAAACATGAATTTGAATTTTCCCTTCAACAACTTTTGTAGAAATAATACGATTGTTATTTTTATGATCTGCTAATTGTTCCTTATCAATTAGTTTTACCCATATTTTATGTTGCATTTCTTCAATAACCTGCATTGGTTTTCCTGAAAGCAAAACTTTACCTTGATTCATAATAGCCATGTTAGAGCATAGGTTGCGCACATCTTCAACAATGTGTGTAGAAAGAATAACAATAATGTTTTCGCCAATTTCGCTTAATAAATTGTGAAAACGATTGCGTTCCATTGGATCTAATCCTGCCGTTGGTTCATCAACAATTACTAATTTTGGATTACCCAGCAAAGCTTGTGCAATTCCAAAACGTTGACGCATTCCTCCAGAATAATCACCAATATAGCGTTTACGAGCTTCGTATAAATTGGTTTGATTAAGTAAAGCATCGCAAACATCTTTTCGTTCTTTTGCGTTTGATATGCCTTTTAAAATTGCAAAATGATTTAACATATCAATTGCAGAAACTTTAGGGTAAAACCCGAAGTCTTGAGGCAGGTATCCAAGTACTTTCCGTACTTCGTCTTTTTGTTTGATAACATCAATATCACCTAATGTAATTGAACCGCTGTCAGGTTCCTGTAAGGTAGCAATAGTGCGCATTAGAGATGATTTTCCTGCGCCGTTAGGGCCTAGTAAACCAAACATACCACTTCCTATTTCCATATTTATATTATCTAATGCTTTTAACCCATTTGAATAGGTTTTCGAAAGGTTACTGATGATTAACTTCATTGGAGTATTTTAAAATATTTAGCGTTTTACAATTTGTTTGACGAGTAAAAGTATTGATTTGTTACAGTAGTTGGTATAGATTATTTTGCCCAACTTCCAATCGTATTATAACTTTCTTTAACAAGTTTGTTAAGAGATTCAGAAATTTTTATCGCATTCCTTTTTTTTGTTTTTATTTCGTCCCAATTTAAAGAAAAAATAGTTTTTTCAACCTGTTGATTTAAGGTTTCGTTGTCTTCAATAAGCCAACTTGCATCTTGCAATAAACTCCAGTTATCACTTTCTTTATTTCCACAAAAAATCATTGATGAACCTGAACAGATGCAACTAATTGCTTTTGATGGTACGGCCACGTGTGTCCATGAATTAACAAGAGTAACCAAATGCACATCAATGTTATGTAACTCATTTCGGGGAACGTTCGATAGAATAGTTACTGCAACATTTTTTTTTGCATATTCCTTAAGCATATCGGCCTTGATGCCATATACGGCTAATACCATATGGTGTTTAGTCGAATCTAAATTGTCAATAACTGCTTTTATAAAATCAGCAGAATGTGCATTGCCACAATTACCGCAGTAGCCGAAGTGTATTTTTTCGGAATGCATTTTCCATGAAGGAATGGCATTTGTTTTATTCTGATCTAAAAATACACCACATGGTAAAATAACAGATTCAATCGTACGATTATATTTTTTATCCACTATTTTTTTTTGTTCGGGTCCTAAAGCAATAATTTTATTAGGGGCATTTTTATAGGTTTGCTTATAAAAATAACGATATAAAAAACTATTCGCTTTCATTTCATTTGATGCAGCAAAGCCTTCTGGAAATAGATCCATGCTCCATAAAATCCATTCAGTTTTTTTTTTGCTTAAAATTTTCGACGCCCACATAGGTAATAATGGAGGGCTTGTCATTACGATTATTGGTCCATGATTTAATTTCGAAGCTTTACGGATTAAATTGTAGCCATCAAAAATACTGCTCAGATAACGAAAAATTTTATTAGTGCCTTCATAAATAGTTTTAATTGCAACTGTTTTTCCAACGGGTATTCTTTTATTTCCTCCTCCCTCATAACTTCTATCAATATGAACAATGGCAACATCTATTTGATGTTTTTCAATAAGGTAATTCGCTAAATCCCAAGCGTTTTCGCCAGTAATATTTAAATTAGGAGGGTAATGCCTATTTACAATCGTTATTTTCCGAGAATACATAGCAGCTTTTTGATTTTATTTTTTTGCATCGGGAAACAAATTTAACTAAAAGATTTGAAAGGCGATTTATGAAATTAAACTCTAAAGCTATTGATAATGGATTAGTATAAAAATAAAAAATCGCCATTTGAAAAATAATTCAAATGGCGATTTTTGAAATTTTAATTTAATAGACAATAATCTTTTTTATATTTTGATTTTCATTATTCGTGTTCATTAAACTAATGGTATAGATACCTTTTCCATATTCCGAAATATTTATTCTTTTTGAATACTGACCACTGTAATTGGATAGTAGTTCTTTAAAAATCAATTGCCCTAAGGAATTTATCAATTCTACTTTATAATCAGATTTCGAATTTGCATAGAAAGAAATATTAAAGATACCATCGCTTGGATTTGGATAAATGCTAAATCCTAAAGATCCATTTAACTGATTAATTCCTACGTTAAGAATAGTTGTAGCAGCTGATAAAGAAGAAGTGCATCCATTAGTTGTTTCATCAACGGTATAATCTCCATTTTGTGTAATAGTAATTGATTGGTTGGTTTCACCAGGTATTGCCACACCATTAAAATACCACTGATTGCCGCTTGCCGCACTTGATGTTAAAACGGAACCATTTTGAGTAATTGTAGGAGTAGCAGGTATTGTGTTTACTGTCATTGTTGTTCCTGCACTCGTAGCTGTTGCAGGATTAGCACATGTTGCATTTGATGTAAGTACACATGTTATAATTTGTCCCGTAGTTATAGTGTTTGTAGTAAATGTAGTACTATTGGTGCCTACATTCGAACCTCCAACTTTCCATTGGTATGAAGGATTTGTGCCACCATTTGTTGGGGTAGCAGTAAATGTAACACTTGCTCCTGCACATAAAGGATTTGTTCCACTTGTTTCGTTAACAACAACCGTAGGACTTACTGAAGGAGTAACTGTCATTGTTATTGAATTTGATGTTGCCGGGCTACCAGTAACACCAGGTAAATTGGAAGTCATTTGGCAAGTTACAATCTGACCAGTTGTTAAAGTTGTAGTTGAGAATGTAGGGCTGTTTGTGCCAACATTTGTTGTCCCAATTTTCCATTGATACGAAGGTGAAGTGCCACCATTTGTTGGAGTTGCTGTAAATATAACCGAACTGCCAGCACAAGTTGGGTTAGTACCTGTAGTTTCTGCTATAGCAACAGATGCTATTGAAGAAGCAACACCTGTAATGTTTACATCATCTATGTAGATATTGTTACCATAATTATTTGTTACTTCAAACTTTACAATAATGTTTTGACCAACGTATGCATTTAAATTTACTGTTTCTGTTCTCCAATCGGCAGTAACAGCAGGTGTAAATGTGGTGTTTAAAGTTCCGTTAGTTGCTAATGTTTTTCCATTTTTCGAATACACAGCAGTACCATACGTACTACCACAATCGGTAGAAACAAATACTTTTAACGTATCGTAATTTGCTACGTTGTTGTAGTATTTATAGGCAACTTTAAAGGTCATTGTTGAGGATACAACACCTGATAAACTTACAGGTTTAACAATTAAATTATCAATTTGTCCAGCCCCTGAATAATCGAAGCAATTAATACCTGCACTACCCGAAATACTATTTGTATTACCTGCAGCGGCTCTTCTTTCAAATCCTTTGTTTCCTGCTGTTCCCCATGTAGCTGATGGAGTATCAGCATTGTCAACTACCCAACCAGTAGGAGGAAAAGTAGCGGCTTCAAAATTCTCAACCAAAGGTAAAGTAGAAGCAGCTGTAACAACCATTGTAATAGAGTTTGATGTTGCAGTAGTTGCAGATAAGCAAGTTGCATTGGATGTTAAAACACATGTTACAACTTGTCCATTGGTTAAGGATGATGAACTAAATGTAGCACTGTTTGTTCCTGCGTTTACACCACCAACTTTCCATTGGTAGGATGGTGCATTGCCTCCATTTGTTATTGTAGCTGTAAATGTAGCAGCTGCACCAGCACAAATAGTATTATTACCAGCAATTGCAATAGTAGGAGTAAGTGTACCAATTGTCATTGTTATTCCTGTTGATGTTGCTGGACTTCCAACAACGCCCACTAAATTCGATGTCATTATGCATGTAACAATTTGACCATTTGTTAACGATGTAGTTGTGAAGGTAGCTCCACCGGTTCCAA
>CANCPZ010000092.1 GCA_947380175.1 Bacteroidota bacterium
TTTTCATTTCAGTTTTGAGAAATTATTAACTTTACAATCGGAAAAGTTCTTGTTTATTGTGTTTGTAGTTCCATTTTTTGTATTCATTTATCTAGTAAAATAAATTAGATTCCCAAAAACCTGTTTTATTTAGAAATTAATATTGATAACCAAAATCAAAAATTTATATATTAATATTTAGTTAATATTTATTTAACAAGTATTTCATTTATTTAATTGTAATTTACATTGAATTTTAATCAGAAAACATGAATAGTGAACACAAAATTTTATTAGTAGATGATGAACCAGATATTCTGGAATTTCTTAGCTATAACTTAAAAAAGGAAGGGTATACCGTTTATATGGCTACTAATGGAACAGAAGCTGTTGCAGTTGCTAAAAAAGAAAGTCCAGATTTAATTATTTTAGATGTAATGATGCCAGATATGGATGGTATTGATACGTGCAGAGAAATTCGTGAATTACCAGGATTAAGCGATGTTTTAATTGCCTTTTTAACCGCCCGTAGTGAAGATTATTCGCAAATTGCCGGTTTTGATGTTGGTGCAGATGATTATATCAATAAGCCAATAAAACCTCGAGTTTTGATTAGCAGAATAAAAGCATTGCTTAGGAGAGGTGGAGCTAATAAGGTTACCATTACTGAAAAAGTAGAAATAGGGGGTATTAAAATTGATAGAGAGCGCTACCTAATTGTTAAGGAAGGGGTAGAAATAAGTTTACCTAAAAAAGAATTTGAATTACTTGCTTTACTTGCATCTAAACCTGGAAAAGTTTTTACGCGTGAAGTCATTTTAGATACCGTTTGGGGTGGTGATGTTGTTGTTGGTGACCGAACAATAGATGTTCATATTCGTAAATTGCGTGAAAAAATTGGTGAAGATTTTATTAAAACAATAAAGGGTATTGGTTACAAATTCGAATTTTAAGAGCTATTTATTTGCATGGTTAAATCGTAATGGTATTTATTGTTTTTTGTACTATTATTGTAAAAAACAAACAACACTACTAAAATTATTTTCAATTACTGAATGAAATTAAAATCTTCTAAAATAATATTATTAAATATTGCTTTAATTATAGCCTTTGGCGTAATGGCATTATCAGCGCTATTTGCAAAGGTTTTAATGGGTGGTATAAATGTATTTTTTGTTTCGTTTTTTTTCTTCATTTCATTATTAACTTCTTTAGTTCTTATATGTTTTGTTGATTATTTTGTGCTAAAAAAAAACAATGACTTACTACTTTTAGTTCAAAAATTTCGTTTGCAATATGATAAAAGCGGAACAACTACTAAACCAAGCAACAATGAAATCGAAAAATTAAAATTCGAAATTGAAGCGTGGGCACAAGACCGTAAAAATGAAATCGAACGATTACAAAAACTAGAAGTGTATCGAAAAGAATTTTTAGGAAATGTTTCTCACGAATTAAAAACTCCTGTATTTAATATTCAAGGATATGTGCTAACTCTTTTAGATGGTGGACTTGAAGACGAATCGATTAATCGAAATTATTTAATGCGTGCCGAAAAAAGTGTAGATAGAATGATTATGATTATTGATGATTTGGAAGCGATTTCACAACTTGAAACGGGCGAATTAGAGATTGAACCTGAACGCTTTGATATTGTAGTTTTGGTAAAAGATGTGCTTGATGCACAGGAAATGAAAGCTACTGGTAGAGGCATTATTCTTACCATATACGACGAAACAAAGCCATTTTTTGTATTTGCAGATAGGTTTCGTATCCGCCAAGTAATAGTAAATTTAATTGTGAATTCGATTAAATATGGTAAAGAATATGGTGAAACAAAAATCCGTTTTTATGATGTTGGAGATACTGTTTTAATTGAAATTTCAGATAATGGAATAGGAATAAGGAAAGAACATTTGTCACGATTGTTTGAGCGTTTTTACCGTGTTGATAAAAGTAGGTCTCGCGAACAAGGTGGTACTGGTTTAGGTTTAGCAATTGTAAAACACATTATTGAAGCTCACGATCAAACTATTAATGTAATGAGCACGGAAGGGGTAGGGACAGTGTTTACTTTTAAATTGAAAAAAGGGTAATGTTTTTATACTATGCTTGCATAATAAAAATTAATTATTACAAAACTTCTAGTAAAGTTCTAAATGCTACAAATTTATTGGCATATCTATCTGTAACATCTTTTTGTAATCGTGGCGCTTCTAATTGTTGATACTTTTTTAAATCATCCATGTTTTTACAGGTGTATTGAATGGAATAGGTTGTTCCTTGTTCTTCATCAACAAGCACTTTGCAAATTTTATTATCAAGAAAATATCCTGTAGCCATTACATCCGGAATATGATTTTCTCTCATCCATTTTAGCCATTCTTCTCTAACATCATTTTCGATGTTTACTGTTACATTATAAATAATCATTTTGTGTTTTTTAAAACTAATTAATTGAATCGCCTCGAAGTTTTCGATAACGTTTGCGTGCTTCAACTACATATAAACTTCCAGGATATTTTTCTAATAATTGCTGGTATAGATCTTTTGCTTTATCAGCATTTTTAAATTGGTTTTCAGTTAAGTCAGCTAATTTAAAAAGTGCATCATCTGCTAAAATATCTTCGCCATACTCTTTAATTATTTTTTCGTAGAGGGCAGCAACTTCAATGTAATTAGCATGTTTAAATTCAATTTGTGCTTTTTTGTAAAGAATTTCGTCTGCCAAAGCATGATTTGGAAAAAGGGTATTTATAGTATCCAATGATTTTTTTGCTTCTTCGTCTTTATTTTGGAATGCTAATAAGTCGGCACGGGCAAAAATAAGCAGTGGTGCCTCGTTTGTATCTATTGCAACAGCATCATTTATGGTCAAAGATAAACTCATTGCATCATTCGCAATTAACTTTGCCGTAGAACCTTTTAGGACATCTAATTGTGCTTGCGCTAATTTAAAATCACCTGTATAATAAAATATTCGTGCATTTCTAAATTTGGCTTCCTGCCCTATCTCATCGTATTTAAATGCTTTTTCAACTTGTGAGTAGCGTAATGACGCCTCCCATACATCTCCTGTCATTAATAAAATATCGCCTAATTCTAACTTGCAATCGGCTTGGGAATGTTTATCTAATTGAGGTGTAGCGATAGCCTCCTCCAAAAAGCCAATTGCTTCGGCTGATTTATTTAAATAAAATGCTTGCAAGTGTGCAAGGTTTTTTAACATAGGAACTGTAATTGCCGACCTTCCTAATTCTTCAATTGTTAAATAGTAGTTTTTTTCTAATTCAGTTAAATCTAAAGGTGTATATAATCCTTTTGAAACAATTTTTAGGTATGAAACATTTAGCAATTCCATTTTTGCACTGGTGTAATAATAATTATTTTTGCCTTTTGCAATAACGTATTGATATGCTTTTGCTGCTAAATCATAATTGTCGTTTTGTGCGAATAATTGTGCCATGCCCATTATCCGAACACCCTCTTCTTTTTTACGTTTATCCAGCGCTTTCCCTTGAACAAAGGCTCCATCAAAATCTTTTAATTGGATTTCCATCCATATTAATAACTCTGAAAGTATTGTTTTATCAGGATTTCTAGATATTCGTTTTAGTAATTCGGTTTTTAGTAATTCGTTTGTTTTTGAATCGGCATCGTTTCCAAAGCTTGTTTGCAATCCATTTTGAACACTTTGAATATATGAATCTGCAATTTCTAATGCATTCAAATATTCATTAATCATCATTATTTTATCGCCTTTTATTTTGTATATATCAGCCAATTCGAAATTATACGGATAATTATTTTGTGAAATTTTCCTTCCTCTTAAATAGGTATTTATGGCATAATCATATTCACGTAAAGCAATAAATGAATTAGCCAATGTAAAAGCTTGGTCATCTTCTTTAACAAGCTTAATTGCCTTTTCAAATTCACTCCTTGCTTTATCAGGTTCTTCCGAACGGATATAAACGGTTCCTAAATCAACATTAAAATTAAGGCTTTCAGGGTTTTGTTTGATTTGCTTTTTTACAATTTTTTCTGCTTTTTTGAAATCTTTTGTTTCGAGCAAGCAATTTAAATATGGTGTGTAAAATTGCTGAGGCGATTTTTTGTAATATAATTTTTCGAAGTAATCCAAGGCTTTATCAAATGCTTTGTTTTGATAAAATTGCATTGCCAATTGTTCATCGGTGCTGGGTTGAGCAGCGATGTCTGTTTTTAGCACTATAAATGCAATTACGAATACTATGTATTTAATGTTTTTCAAAATAATATTTTTTGAGCATTTCAAAAATTATTTATATCCAACAATTTCTAAAACCACCGCTTTTGCTTCTATATTTAAACCATTTCGTAAAGTTATCAAACATCCTTGTTTTAAATGTTCTCCAAATCCGTGTGGTGCATATAACACCGCATTTAAAACAACACTTTGATTGGGTTCGATTGGTTTTTTATAAAGTTCAATCTGACATTCGGTTGAATAACTTTTCGCTCCTTCTACCTGTGCTTGTGGTCGGTAAATTCCCATCAATTCGTGCTTACAGATGTTTTCTAGCAGTACTTTAACAATTAGATATTTTTGAAGGTAAACCATTTTTAAGTATGAAGTATTTAGTATCAGGATGCAGTCTTAATACTTGATACCTACTACTTGATACTATTTAGCATTGCTTTCTCCACTTCCTCACTATCCCATTTATTTTCAATATCAGTTATCGCCATAATTTTTTGCATTATAGCTTCTTGTTTTTGGCCTTCTTTTAAAGCAGTAGAGTAGCGTATTTGTGGACTATATGTTACCATTGAATAAAGCGGAATCCATTTATCAGGATATTTGCTATTGAAACGTGCTTCAATTTTCTTTTGTAAAATAAATTTAGGGTCAGCTGTTTTATCACGCATCTCTACAAAATTTGCTATCGCTAAATCTGCTATTGCATCGCCATCTGGCTTACGAAGTGATTCATATTCAGGAAATATTTCCGACCAGTCTTCTTTGTGTTTCTCAATCAAGTCATTAAGTACCACACAATCCTCAAAGCCACAATTCATACCTTGTCCGAAAAATGGTACAATTGCATGGGCTGCATCACCAATTAATCCTATTTTGTTGTCAAAAGTCCAAGGAAAACATTTTACAGTAACTAAAGAAGCAACAGGGTTATTCATATAATCATCTAATAAAGTTGGCATCAGCGGAACAGCATCTGGGAATTCTTCTTCAAAAAATTTCTGAACTTGTTCACGAGTTTGTAATGAAGCAAAAGATTTTTCTCCTTCAAATGGAAAAAATAAAGTGCATGTAAAATTGCCATCCATATTTGGTAATGCAATCATCATAAAACTTCCTCGTGGCCAAATGTGTAATGCATTTTTTTCTAATAAAAATTCTCCGTTTGGTCCTGGAGGAATAATTAATTCTTTATATCCTGCTGAAATATAATGTTGATTGTATTCAAATCTATCGTTTGAAAGTTGCATGTTTAAACGGGATGATGCAAATGCTCCATCGGAACCAAAAAGCAAATCGCTTTTGATTTTTGTAGTTGAATTAGTTTCAGTATTTTCAAATTCAGCTTCCATATTTTTTCTGTTAATGGAAGTGCATCGTTCATTAAAATGAATTTTTACATTTTTTTGTTGCTCCGCTAAATCCATCAAACGCATATTTATTTCGGCACGTGAAACAGAATAAATTGCTTGATTATCCTTGCCATAGGGTTGATGAACAGTAGTTCCATCTTTGTGATGAATAGCTCGAGCATACATCGGTATAGCTATTTTTTTTATTTCATCAGCAATGCCAACACCCTCTAAGCCTTTCCAACCTCTGTCACTCAAAGCTAAATTGATTGATCTTCCTGCAGATATATTTGCTTTACGCATATCCGGTCTGCGTTCAAATAAATCAATTTTATAACCACGTTTAGCTAAGTAAATTGATAATAATGAACCTACTAATCCTGCACCTACTAATGTTACTTTTTTATTTTCCATATTTTTTTATTCAAATAAAATAATCTCTTCATTTTTATCAAATGATGGAAATCATTTTTGAAATTATTTTTAATTTATTTTACAATGCCGCTTTTAAAATTTCACCAAATCTAAATACATCTTCAAACGAATTGTACAAAGGAACAGGCGCACATCGTATAACATTTGGTTCTCGCCAATCACTAATTACGCCAGCTTCTGTTAATTTATTGAATAATTCTTTTCCTCTACCATGAGCAACAATTGATAGTTGGCAGCCTCTTTGTTTTTTATCTCGTGGAGTTATTATTTCTAATTTTTTTTCGAGCAATTTATTTATCTCGTCAACGATATATTCTAAATAGCCTGTTAATTTTTCGGCTTTAGAAACCAATGCATCCATTCCAGCTTCATCAAAAATATCAACCGATGCTTTATGAGCAGCCATAGATAAAACAGGAGCATTACTCATCTGCCAAGCTTCGGCAGTAGGCATTGGAATAAATCCTTTTTCCATTTTAAAACGGGAGTTTTTATCATGACCCCACCAGCCTGCAAAACGAGGTATAGTAGGGTCGTTCAAATGTTTTTCATTTATATAAACGCCCGAAACACCACCCGGACCTGAATTCATATATTTATAGCTACACCAACAAGCAAAATCTACATTCCAGTTATGTAATTCTAATTTTATATTACCTGCAGCATGCGCTAAATCAAATCCTACAAATGCACCGGCTTTGTGTCCCGCTTCGGTAATAGCTTTCATATCGAATACTTGGCCATTATAATAATTTACTCCACCAATCATAATAACAGCAATGCTATCCTTGTTTTTTTCGATTGCTTCTAAAATATCTTCATGACATATGCAAACTTCTCCATCGCGCGGCGATACTTCAATAATAGCATCATTAGGGTTTAATCCATGAAATTTAACCTGCGACTCTAAGGCATATTGATCGCTAGGGAAGGCTTTGGCTTCACATAAAATTTTGTAACGCGTTTTTGTTGGTCGGTAAAAACTAACTAATAATAAATGTAAGTTCAACGTAAGTTGATTCATAACAACCACTTCTTCGGGTTTTGCACCTATTATTTTTGCTAATGGTTCGGCAAATTGTTCGTGATAAGATAGCCAAGGTTTACGTGCATGAAAATGCCCTTCAACTCCAAATGTTGCCCAATCTTCCAACTCACTTAAAATATAATCTTGCGTTGCTTTTGGTTGTAATCCTAGCGAATTTCCTGTAAAATATATGGTTTCGCGACCATGCATCATTGGGAAATAAAATTTTTCGCGATAATTTTTTAATGGATCATTTGCATCTTGTTGTTTGGCAAATTCTAATGTGTTTTCGTATGTCATAATTCCTCTGTGATTCTAATTTTTTCTCTATGGTTCTCAGTGGTTAAATTTTACCGCATTTTAAGCGGAGTTTTTTAGCAGAGAAACACAAAGGGTTTATCGTTCAAAGATATATATTTGCATTCTAATATTTTAATTATGAAAAGAGAAAAATCAGAAGCTTTATTTGAAAAAGCAAAAAAATATTTTCCAGGTGGCGTAAATAGTCCAGTACGTGCATTTCGTTCGGTTGGTGGTACACCTTTATTTATCCAAAAAGGTAAAGGTTCGCATATTTGGGATGCTGATGGTAATGAATTTATAGATTATTGTGGCTCCTGGGGACCATTAATACTTGGACATGCAAATGATAAAGTAAATGATGCCATAAAAAAAACAGTTGAAAATGGTTGCACATTTGGTGCGCCTACGGCTTTAGAAAATGAGTTGGCTGAACTGATTTTAAATAACAATAAATACATCCAAAAAATTCGTTTTGTCAGTTCGGGAACAGAAGCTGTAATGAGTGCTATTCGGTTAGCGCGAGGTTATACCCAACGAAATAAAATTCTAAAGTTTGAAGGTTGTTATCATGGACATAGTGATTCATTATTAGTAAAAGCTGGTTCTGGATTAGTAACTTTTGGAAATACATCATCAGCAGGTGTTCCAGAGAGTTTTGTAAATGAAACAATTGTAGTTTCGTTGAATAATGAAGATGCTGTTAAGCAAGCTTTTGCTGAATTTAAAGATCAAATTGCCTGTGTTATTATTGAGCCAATTCCTGCAAACAATGGATTATTATTGCAACGTAAAGAGTACTTGCAATTTTTGCGTAATATCTGTACGGAGAATAAAACACTTTTATTTTTTGATGAAGTGATAAATGGTTTTCGTATTGGGTTTGAAGGTGCTGCAGGATACTATGGCATTCAGCCTGATATTATTACATATGGTAAAATTATTGGAGGAGGATTGCCTGTAGGTATGTATGGCGCTTCCGCAGAAATTATGGCTCATATTTCTCCAGAAGGTAATGTATATCAAGCTGGTACGTTGAGCGGAAATCCAGTTGCAATGGCTGCAGGAATTGCTCAACTAACCGAATGTTTGAAACCTAATTTTTATACTGAACTTGAAAGAAAAACAAAGTTTTTAATTGATTCGATATATCAAACAAGCAAAATTCAAAATTCAAAATTCAAAATATTTTCTGTAGGTTCTATCTTTTGGATTGCTTTTACAGATGCTGAATTTGTTCGTTCTGCAGAAGAAATTGATGCTGACTCGATGAAGTATTTTAGAATTTTACATAAAGAATTATTGGATCGTGGAATTTATTTAGGGCCGTCAGGTTATGAGGTTGGTTTTGTTTGTGAAGCACATACCGAAGCTGATTTAATCCGAACTGCTATAGCTTTTGGTGAGGCTTTGGAAATTGTGATGAAGTAAGTTAATACATCTCAAAGACTCCCCATTTTTTTAAAATGATTTTCTAGTTATTTATAATTTTTGTTCTTTTGTCATTATCAAAGGGGCTGTAATTATTGTTTTATTTGCAGGAATACATGCCCCCAATAAACACGTTCAGCACCTTTTGAGTCTTTAAAATTAACTTTCCAAACGTATATCGCTTCCTGACACATTTTACCCGTATTATTCATTTTCCCGTTCCAGCCTTCTAACAAACTAGTTGACTTGCAGATTAAACTTCCCCAACGGTCGAAAATGTTCATTTCAAAAATGTTTGGATTAATATCATAGCCCTTTACTGTAAAATTATCATTGTTCCCGTCGCCATCTGGAGTAAACGAATTGGGATAATAAAACAATAATACAGGATCAATTACTACCTTACCATAGGTAGTATCCGTACAAGTAAATTGGTTCCGAACAACTAGTGTAACTCCATATGTTCCTGTGTCTGGAAATACGTAAGTAGGATTTTGTAATACAGAAGTACCTAATCCAGCAAACGACCAGTCCCAGCTATTTACTAATCCTGTTGAATAATCGGAAAACTCAATTTCAGGTGCTAACATTGTTGTAGGTTGTGGACTAGCAATAAATGCAGCATTGGGCTGAGAATGAAGTGTTATGAGTCCACTTTTTGTTATCGTTGAAATACAACCTATAGCATTCGTGTATTTTAAAGTTACATTGTAATTCTTATCTAGAATAAATGGGCTACTTGAACTATAATTATGCGAAATAGCTGTATTGCATAAACCTGAGGTTGAACCATCTCCAAAATCCCACAAACAAGTTCCCCCTGTTTCGCTTATGGTATCATTAAAATTAATTGTAAGAGGGTTGCAGCCTTGTGTTGTATCACTTGTAAAATCAATATACGCAGTGTCAATAACGTTAATCAGAGAACTGTCAGAATCCCCACAAAGTCCAGGAATAGTATATTTTATATAATAACTCCCTACGCCAGCTAAAACAGGGTCAAAAGTGCTTGTAGTGCTTGTGTTATTTGTAACTCCAGCTCCTGACCATATACCACCACCATTGAGAGCAATAAGTGTAACAGGTGAATCCGACTTACATATTTTTTGACTTGCAGTTATTGGACTGATGGACGCATCTAGACTTTGTGAAACCGAAATAATTGTAGTATCCATACCTGCACAAAGCACATTATACGTTATTAGGTGATTACCAATTCCTGCTAAATTGGGATCAAATTTTCCTAGGATTGAATCTGTAATGCCTGCACCAGACCAAATACCACCAGGAACAGCTGACTGAAGTGTAATAGCTGCGTTAGGAATGCATATTGGTGCTACATAAGCAATTGTTGCAGGTATTGTTGATGTGCCCAATACATTTACACGAACTGTATCTTTATCGGAGCAACCACCATTTGGATTTGTAACTGTGATTATAAAATCGGTAATTCCACAAGGTGGCTGTGCCACTGTATTTTGTGCACTTGGGTTTGCAATATTTCCA
>CANCPZ010000093.1 GCA_947380175.1 Bacteroidota bacterium
GTATCTTTACTTAATTTTATTTCACCAACAATACCAACTTTAAACCCATTTATCATTAACGGATTAGCCTCAACCAAACCATCAATGTTGCGGTATACCGAATAAAATTTGCGTTGGGTAGAAAAAAGATTTTTACCTTTTAGAAAATTAAAACCATAAATAAAGCATCCAATTGCAATAATAGTTACTATTCCTACTTTTACTTCTTTTGTTATTTTCACGTTTTAAAACGATTCGTTGTGGGGCAAATTTAATGAAATATTGTAATTATTTAATTGGAATTCTTTTACCATTTTGCATGGCTATAATAAATGCATCAGGAAAACCTTTTGAACGAAGTTGGTATTGCAATTTTACAGCATCCTGTTTGGTAGCAAACACCCCAGAAGTATACTTATAAATACCTTTTTCGATATATTCTCCAGGCTTTTCAACATTTTTAAAAAAATCTGAATTTAATGGTATTTTTTTCTCGGATGATTTAATCTGAATTTTAAAAAAAACAGTTTCCGTAATAGTTTCCGTATTTTTTTTAACATCCATTAATGTATCGATCTTACCAACAGAAACAATTTTCTCAATAGGTTTTATCCCCTCTTTGTTAGATAAAAATCCTTTTTTTTCAGACACTTCAGACGTATTTGAAGTATCATTAATTTCAAATTTCTCCACTTGTGTTACGTTCTTGTTTTTTTCTATTTCAAGCGAGTCTTCTTTTGTTAATTTATATACCTCCTGTTTTTCAAAAACATCATCATATTTTTTTGAAACACCTTCTACCTCATCTTTATATTCGCGAAAAGCCCTGAAAAGACCAGCTGATATATAATCTTGACCTTTTACAGACCCTAAAAAATGTTCTTCAGCTGGATTTGTCAAATAGCCGATTTCGGTTAAAACACTTGGCATATATGTGCGCCACAACACCCACAAACTGGCTCGCTTAACCCCTTTATCGGTTCGTGCAGCTTTAATTGAATATTGTTTTTGAACTTTTGAGGCAAAACTCAAACTTTGCTCAAGGTAAGTATCGGTGAACATACTCATTATAATATAGGATTCGTCCGAATTAGGATCAAAACCATCATATTTTTTTACATAATTATCTTCAAGCAACATTGCCGAATTTTCACGCTTTGCTACATCCAATTTACCTTTTTCATTTTTTATCCCCATCACATATGTTTCTGCCCCCTCAACTTGATCGCGACAAATATCTCTTTTCAATTTTTTATCCCTAACGCATGCTGAATTGCAATGAATGCAAATAAATAAGTCTGCTTTAGCCCGATTTGCTATTTCGGCTCTTTCTTGTAATTCAACAAATACATCCGTTTTACGAGTGTAAATTACCTTAACATCAGTAAAATTTTCTTCGATAAATTTTCCTAATTTTAAAGATACTGCAAGAGCAATATCTTTCTCTTTATACTTACTACCATGACATCCTGGATCTTTGCCGCCATGTCCAGCATCTATAACAACAACTTTAACACCAAATACAGGTTTGTACTTATGAGAGAATGAACTCACTATAAAACAAGCAAATAAAAGAATAAATAGATTTCTATACTTTTTCACAATTAATTTCTATTTTATTTTTTCTCTATTTTTTATTTAAAAAAGCAACCAAGATTATTGTAAATGTTAAATTGACAACGTTTTTTTAATTAGTTTTGAATCTTAAAATTACACAATAAACACAAAAATAAGAGTAAAAATTGCGTACAAGTTCAATTAAAGTATTTTTTATCCTTGCCAATTTGTTAATAACTGTAACAAATTGTGGTTATGCATACGCATGTTTTCAAATTAACATATCAACTGATAGTTTAATCAAAAAAAATCCAGACACCATTGTTAACATTGAAGCTGGTAATTCATTTTTAAACGAAAAAGTGATATACAACGCAACCGATTCGATGGTTATCGACCAAAGTATTCAAAAAGCATACCTCTATAATAACGCAAGTGTAATTTATGGTGATATGAAACTTGAAGCAGGTTACATTGAATTGGATTATGGAAAAAACACAGTATATTCGAGAGGCATAAAAGATAGTTTAGGAAATGTGATTCAAAAACCTGTATCCTATCAGGGCCCAGATAAATTTAATGCCGAAGAAATAACCTATAATTTTAAAACAAAAAAAGGTAAAATTAAAGATGTTATAACGCAACAAGGTGAAGGTTATATCCATGGGCAGGATATAAAAAAAGATACCAATAATGTGTTTTATGTTGGACATGGAAAATATACGACCTGCGATTTGGAGCATCCTCATTTTTATATAGGAGCAAAAAAAATTAAAGTAATTCCTGAAGATAAAATAATTACCGGTCCAGCCGAACTTTGGATCGCCGACATTCCTACACCACTAGCAATACCATTTGGTTATTTCCCGAATAAAAAAGGAAGAGCATCAGGTATACTTATACCAACTTATGGTGAATCGAACAACTTGGGATTCTTTTTAAAGGATGGCGGATTTTATTTTGGCAAAAACGAATTAATAGACTTGGCTTTACGAGGAGATATTTATGCCAACGGCAGTTATGGATTAAAGGCGAATACTAACTATAAAAAACGTTACCGATTTTCGGGTGGTTTAAATGTAAGCTATTCAAGTATTATTGACGGAGACAGAGAACTACCAAATGCTACTTCGCGAAATGATTTTTTTATACGTTGGAATCATATACAAGATCCTAAATCTCATCCAACAAGCAGGTTTTCGGCAAACGTAAATGCGGGAAGTAGTTCCTTTAATAAATATAATGGAAATGTAACAGGAGATTATTTAACCAACACCTTTCAATCGAATATCTCCTTTTCAAAATCTTTCACAGGAACTCCGTTCAATTTTTCTGCTAATGCAAGACATAACCAAAACTCACTCACAAAAAAAATTGACATCAGCTTACCTGAATTAGCATTCATGATGAATCGGATTTATCCATTTAAAAGAAAAAATAGCATCACAAATAAATGGTACGATAAAATTGGTTTAGGTATTTCAGCAAATGCTCGTAACGACATTAGCGCTTATGATTCAACTTTATTTAGCAACAGAACCATCAGACAAATGCGAAATGGGGTTAGATTTACTATGCCTATAAGTACTTCGTTTAATTTATTAAAATATTTTATTGTAACGCCATCAATCAATACGGCAAGTAATATTTATTTCCAAACGTTAAATAAGCGTTATAACGAAGTAACGCATAATATAGAAACTGATACTATTACAGGTGCAAAAATAGCTAACGATTACAGCCTTTCTACCGGTATCAGCACTCGTTTATATGGCGATTATTTTTTCAAGACAAAACGATTAAAACAAATACGACATGTTGCAAGTCCTACTATTAGCGCAAGTTATCGCCCAGACTTTAGCGAAAGCCAATATGGATATTATAAAAATGTTCAATCAGATTTAACTGGAAATACCCAACAATATTCTGTTTTTCAAAATGGTATTTATGGCAGCCCTGGAGCTGGCGAATCAGGAGTAATTGGTTTTAATTTAAATAACTCATTAGAAGCAAAAGTTCGTCAAAAAACTGACTCCGGATTTACCGACAAAAAAGTTCCCATTTTAGAAAATTTCAACCTAGGTTTCGTTTATAATATGGCTGCCAAAAATTATAACTGGTCAAACATAAACATTAACGGAAGAACTAAATTATTTAAAAAAATAGATATAAATGCATCTGGTATTTTAGATCCGTATCAAATTGATTCAACAGGTTCAAGACAGGAAAAATTTGAATGGGTAAATAACAGAATAGGACGATTAACAAATTTAAACATTTCGGTAAGTACCAGTTTGCGAAGCAAAGAAAAGAAAAATTCAACAACCCAAACTAATAATAAAGCTTCGCAAGATGAACTAGATTATATAAATACACACCCTGATGCATATGTTGATTTTAATGTACCATGGAACCTAAATGTATATTATAATATCAATTACAACAAAACAGGATTAAAAGATGTAACAACTCAATCATTAACATTTAATGGCGATTTAAGCCTTACCTCGAAATGGAAAATCAGTCTTACTTCGGGATATGATTTTACACTAAAAAAAACAACCTTAACTTCAATAAACATTATACGAGATTTGCATTGCTGGGAAATGACCTTTAACTGGGTGCCTTTCGGATTCCGCCAAAGTTTCTCTCTTAACATTAATGTAAAATCATCCGTTTTAAGAGATTTAAAATTGAGTAGAAGAAAAGATTGGTATGATTACAAGTAAAAAAAATATTTTAAAAACTCAAAAGTTTCAAATTCTATTTTCAAAAATTCATTAAACTCTAAATCAAAAAAAATGAAAACAATTATCACTTCAAAAAATGCCCCTGCTCCTATAGGACCTTACAGTCATGCAGTTTTAAAAGGAAATACACTATTTATTAGTGGTCAAGTGGCTAAACATCCAACAACAGGTGAATTAATATTATCTGATGCTAAAAAAGAAACGAAACAAGTAATGGAAAATTTAAAAGGTATTTTAACGGATGCTGGAATGGATTTTACAAACGTTTGTAAATCAACCATATTCTTAACAGATATGGATAACTTTGTTGCTGTAAATGAAGTATACGGTTCTTATTTTACAGGCGATTACCCTGCTCGCGAAACAGTTCAAGTTTCAAAACTACCATTAAATGTAAACGTTGAAATTAGTGTTATTGCAATAAAATAATTTACAATTTTGATTCGAAAACAAAAGCATTTTGAAATTTCGATTTTAAATTGCTTTTGTTTTTAAAAATACCAAATATGGTAGATCCACTTCCGCTCATAGCAGCATAAAGTGCTCCCTCATTATACAAGGCTGATTTTATATTTTTTAATTGTGGGAATTTTGGAAAAACGGAATCTTCAAAATCGTTATGAATAAAAAACTTCCATTCATCGACAGGTGAATTCAATAAATCGTTTTCCAAAGAACGCATAGATTTTTTAGGATTTACACCAGAATATGCTTTTGCTGTATTGATGTGAATGTTTGGATAAATCAATGCAATATAATACATGCTTAAATCTAATTTGATTGACTCATACTGGTTACCAGTACCTTCAGCAAAAACAGGTTTATTGTTTATAAAAAAAGAACAATCACTTCCTAGCTGACGAGCATAATGGTGCATTTCGCCCCAAGAAATTCCTAACTCAAATTTATCATTTAACAACCGAATAAAAAATGCAGCATCAGACGAACCTCCGCCCAAACCAGCGCCTATAGGAATATGTTTGTGTAAATGAACTTTTATATTCGGCAAACTATAATCTGCAGCTATTAAATGGTATGCATACCAACACAAATTATCATTTACGTTACCGGGTATTTCAATACCTGAAGATGAAAAAATAATTCTTTCTGCCGAATCAGCTTTATTTTCAACAACTTCCAAAGCATCGCATAAACCAACGGGATAAAAACAACTTTCAATATTATGAAAACCATCCGTGCGTTTTTCAACAATGTTGAGACCAATATTTATTTTAGCATTTGGAAATCGAACCATAATATTATTTATGAAATATAAAATTAATCAAATTTTAATACCCTTTACCCAAGTAAAATAAATAATAAAATAAATTTAAGGTTAAATAAATATGCACAAAAAAAGCGTTTACAATGTAAACGCTTTTTTGTTTATTGAAAAAAATATTTATTCCACACCCAATCTTTTCATTACTTCGTCACTCACGCCGGTAGAAGAATAACCGCCGTCATGAAAAAGATTTTGCATGGTTACCATACGTGTTAAATCCGAAAACAAAGTAATACAATAATTAGCACAATCTTCGGCAGTTGCATTTCCTAATGGAGCAATTGCATTTGCGTAATCATAAAAATCACCAAAACCTTTTATACCAGTACCGGCAGTTGTTTTTGTTGGCGATTGAGACACTGTATTAATGCGCACTTTTTTATCTAATCCATAATGGTAGCCAAAGCTACGAGCAATTGATTCTAACATTGCTTTAATATCCGCCATATCAGTATAAAAAGGATATGTACGTTGTGCAGCCATATAAGTAAGCGCAACTACACTACCCCATTCGCTAATAGCATCCATTTTTTTAGCAACAGCTAACATTTTATGAAAAGACATTGCTGATACATCAATACCCTTCATAAAGTAATCGTAATTAGATTCATCATAAGGAATATTTTTACGAATGTTTACACTCATACCAATTGAGTGTAATACAAAATCTATTTTACCACCCAGCACTTCCTGTGATTGGGTAAATAAATTTGTTAATTCATCAACATTAGTAGCATCTGCAGGAATAATCTTAGAATTTGTTTTTTCAGCTAACACATTTATTTCGCCCATACGCATTGCAATAGGAGCATTTGTTAAAACAAATACAGCACCTTCTTTATGCGCTTTTTCTGCAACTTTCCAAGCAATCGAATTTGAATCCAAAGCACCTGTAATAATTCCGCGTTTACCTTTTAATAAATTGTACGACATATCTTTTATTGTTGATTTATGAAAATTAAATATTGAATGCAAATGTAATAAATAAAAAGTTTAGTTTTTTAGCAATTCCTTTGCATTTGTTATTGCAGAAGCCGTAGGTGTTCCTGAACTAAGCATTTTTGCAATTTCCTGAACTCGCTCTTCGACCGAAAGTTTTTTTATATTACTATATGTTTTATTGTTTTTATCTAATTTATAAACAAACAAATGCGAAACGCCTTTACTTGCAATTTGTGGTAAATGTGTTATTGTAATTACCTGCATTGAAGCTGCCATTTGGTTCATAATTAACCCAACCTTATCGGCCACATCGCCCGAAACACCTGTATCTATCTCATCAAAAATAATGGTAGGCAAGGCCGTATGTTTTGCAATCAAAGATTTAATACTTAACATTAATCGCGACAATTCACCACCAGAAGCTACTTTACTTAATTCTTTAAAATCGCTACCCTTATTTGCCGAAAACAAGAAACTTATTTTATCCACCCCTGTACTATTCATCAACTCAACTTCAGTACATTCAATTTTTAATGCTGCATTAGGCATTGATAGTGAAGCTAGAATAGAGGTAATCTCCTTTTCAATTGTTGGAATTACATTTTTACGATTGCTACTTATTTTTTCGGCTATCGCTTTTAAGTTTTTATTTAAAGCATTTAACTCTTTTGTTGTTTTTTCTATTTCTGCCTCAAGCGAATTAAAATCAAGTAGTTTACTACTAAGTTCATCTTTTATAACAATAAGTTCCTCAATTGTTTTTACTTGATGCTTTTGCTCTAAACGATAAATAGAATCAATCTTTTCGGAAAGTATTTCAATTCGTTTAGGGTCATACACAATATCTTGTTCAAGTGCTTCAAGCTCATTAGCAATATCTTTTAATTCAAGAAAGGAGGTGTTTACGCGATTATGTAATTCAGCTATTTCAGGTTTGAATTTAGCAAAGGAAGAAAGAATTGATTTTATATCCTTTAATGATGCTAGTAAATTTTGTTCACCACCATTCAATCCTATTGCCGCTTTAGAAAGATTCAGTTTTATATCTTCAGCATTATTAAGAGTTTCTAATTCCTGTTCAATACCAAGCTGTTCGCCAGCTTTTAAATTAGCTACTTCAAGTTCATTAAACTGAAACTGAAAATAATCCATTTCCTTTTTTGCCTGCGACTCCCTATTCAACAATTCTTTCAATTGTTTTTCAAGTAACTTAAACTTTTTAAAGCTTGCACCAAACTCAATTAAAACATCGGTATGATTTGCATAAGCATCAACAACCGAAAGCTGAAAATTACTTGCATTAAGCGACAATGTTTGGTGCTGAGAATGTATGTCAATTAAATATTCTGCAAGTTCTTTTAACTGACTTAATGTTACAGGGGTATCATTTATAAATGCACGCGATTTACCTTCCGAATTTATTTCTCTTCGTATGTTGGTTACTGTTTCGTAATCGAGCTCGTTGGTATCAAAAAAAGTTTTTAGTGAATAATTTTTAATACTAAATGATGCTTCAATAATACATTTGCTTGTTTTATCTTGTAATGATTGGCTATCTGCTCTGCCACCAGCAACCAAGCCTAAAGCGCCTAACAATATTGATTTTCCAGCTCCTGTTTCGCCCGTAATAATAGTTAATCCATCCGAAAAATCAACTTCGAGTTTATCTATTAAGGCATAATTTTGTACTGATAAATGTTTTAGCATAGAGGTTGCTAAATTAATATTTTAAAGAGATTTTTGAGAAGAAAAAATTGGTAAATAATTTATTGACTAGCCATTATTTTTTGATACTTAATACTATTGGTTGGATCAATTAGATTGAGGGTATTAATAATTTTGGATTTTTCATCCGAAAAAGCACCTGAAAAAATATTTATCAGCTCATCGGACTTGGCATTAAAAAAAACTTGAGTAGTAAACGATAATGGTTTTATCTGGTGCACACTTTTAAGTGATTCTATACTTTCTAAAACCACAACTCTTCCACTTTCTTTATTTGTTGACATCAAATCCAACCCTTTACGGTGATAATTATACATACACTCTCGCAGTGGCACAAAGGATGCATCCATCATGTTGTTAATTAACCAGTACCTATTTTTATTACTCTCAAAAGCTTTCCACCCTTTTTCGGAAGTGTTTTGCGCATTGTTACAAACAGCTAGTGCTTTTTGCAAATAAGGTGTTCCGCCATTCAACGAAAACGAGTCATAATCCAACCCAATAATTAAATAAGCATAATACGCAAGCACGGAAGTAAGATTTGAAGAAAATGTATTTTCAGAAAAATCCAAAGACTGGCTTTCTAAATATTTAAAAGTAAATTCATTATCATTATAATTTAGTAACACAGAATTGTATGAACTTTTATAAACGGGCCTTCTCGACTGAATTTGAATAGTTGCTTTAAAATCATCATTGGCACGATCAGTAACATTTATTAAAATGCTACAGTCAATACGTTCTTCATTTTTAAAGGCATCATTGGTCCATTTTTTATTATTCATAAATTCGGTAATGGCCGTTTGTATTATTTCAAAAACTCGCTTATCTGTACCCTGCACTTGCTGTGACAAAACCTGAACTTTACAATTTAGTTCTTGCGAAAATGCTGTCGATACAACAGCAGTTAAAATCAATAATATAATTTTTTTACACAATTTATTTAGATTTTAATTGTAGAATCATTTTTAAAATATCATCGGCAACTTCTGATTTGCTCTTTAAATCAAATCTAGTAATTTTATTACCCTTGTCAATTACAGTTACTTTATTTGTATCTGTCTTAAAGCCTGCACCTTTTTGGTTTAACGAATTTAATATTATTAAATCTAGTTTTTTATTTTTAATTTTTAATTTGGCATTCTCTATTTCGTTTTCAGTCTCAAGAGCAAAACCTATTAGCAACTGATTTGATTTTTTTATTTTACCAAGTTCGGCTAAAGTGTCTTTTGTCGGAATTAATTCAATCGTTTTTAAAGCAGTACTTTTTTTAATTTTTTGTTCTGCAATTGAGGCAGGTTTAAAATCAGCTACAGCAGCGGATAGAATTGCAATATTTGCATTTTTAAAAGCTTTCAATGATGCTAAATACAATTCGTCTGCTGATAAAATATCAATACGCTTTATACTTGAATTAATTGTTTTAAGATTAGTAGGACCACACACCAAAGTAACTTCAGCACCTTTTTCAGCAAGCTTTTCGGCAATAGCAAACCCCATCTTACCACTCGAATGATTTCCAATAAAACGAACAGGATCAATAGCTTCATATGTTGGGCCAGCAGTTACTAATACTTTTTTTCCTAAAAAAGGTAAACTAGTATTAAATTGTGCAGCTAAATGTTCTACAATTTCTTCAGGTTCAGCCATACGACCTTCGCCAAACAAACCACTTGCTAATTCACCATTTCCTGGATTTATAATTAAATTCCCAAAAGAATGTAATTTTTCCAAATTGAATTTAGTTGCAGGATGCTTAAACATATCTAAATCCATAGAAGGGGCTAAAGAAACTTTACATCGTGCCGATAGATAAACAGCTAATAATAAATTATCACAAATACCATTAGCCATT
>CANCPZ010000094.1 GCA_947380175.1 Bacteroidota bacterium
AAAAAGCAATTGCACAAAATAATAAAATTATGGCACCTGAAATTGAAACCATTTTTATATTACCTGTTTCCGAACTTTCAGCAATAAATTCAACTATTATCCGCGATATAATTCGAAATGGTGGTGACGCTTCACCTTTTGTACCCAAAGGTGTTGATTTTAAAATTTAACAATAACGTTGAATAAGGCTTGTTACTATTTTATGAATTCAATATTCTACTAAATAACAAATAAGCATAAAATAATTGAAACTATTTATAAAAATTGAACTCATATACTTCTATAACAATTGGCTTTAGCCCTTGTCCAAATGATTGTTTTATTTTTGATGCATTAATTCATAATAAAATTGATACAGAAGGGTTGGAATTTAAGTTGGTAATGGATGATGTTGAAATACTGAATCAAAAAGCGTTTCAATCTGAATTAGATATTACAAAATTAAGCTACCATGCGTTTGCCCATCTAACAAAGAATTATCAATTATTAAATGCTGGCAGTGCCTTAGGTAATAATTGTGGCCCATTATTAATTTCTAATCCTGGGTTTTCAATTGCCGATATAAATATTGCAAAAATTGCTATCCCAGGTAAATATACCACAGCTAATTTTCTTTTATCGCTTGCATTTCCAGGTGCAATAAATAAAAAGGAAATCGTTTTTTCTGAAATTGAAGACGCTGTTTTAACAGGTAAAGTTGATGTTGGTTTAATTATTCACGAAAACCGATTTACGTTTGAACAAAAAGGTTTAATAAAAATTATTGATCTTGGCGAATATTGGGAAACGCTTACACATGTTCCAATTCCATTAGGAGGTATTGTTATTAAACGAAATTTGCCAACTGATTTAAAACAAAAAGTAGATGCTATTTTACGCAAAAGTGTTGAATACGCATTCGCAAATCCTAAATCAAGTAGTAACTTTGTAAAGCAACACGCTCAGGAAATGGAAGAAAATGTTATGTATAAACACATCGATTTATACGTAAACAAATATTCCATTGATTTAGGAATTGAAGGAAAAAAAGCAGTCAAATTATTATTTAACAAAGCAATCGAATCAGGAATAATAAATAAAATTGAAGAAGAAATATTTTTAGACTAAGTACGATATGATAATAGTAACAGGAGCAGCAGGTTTTATTGGTAGTTGTTTGGTAAGCAAATTAAATCAGGAAGGATTTAAAGATATTATAATTGTTGATGATTTTTCGGATATCAATAAAATGAAAAATTTGGAAGGTAAAATTTATTCGCAAAAAATTCACCGCGATGATTTTATTTATTGGTTAAAGGAGAATCAACGATTAGTTCAATTCATTTTTCATATTGGTGCGCGTACGGATACGACAGAATTTAACAAAGAAATTTTCGATAAATTAAATCTCAATTACACCAAAGATATTTGGAATATTTGTGTTGAATTTGGATTGCCTTTAGTTTATGCTTCTTCTGCAGCAACCTATGGTTTAGGCGAATTTGGGTATGAAGATAATCATGATATTATTGATAAACTAAAACCATTAAATCCTTACGGAGATTCTAAAAATGATTTTGATAAATGGGCAATCAAACAAGATAAAAAACCATATTTCTGGGTAGGTTTAAAATTTTTTAATGTCTATGGACCAAATGAATTTCATAAATCAAGAATGGCTTCTGTAATATTTCATGCCTTCAATCAGATAAAAGAAAAAAATGAGGTTAAATTATTTCGTTCTCACAACCATAATTATAAAGATGGCGAGCAATTGCGCGATTTTGTTTATGTAAAAGATCTTGTTGATGTATGCTGTTTTTTACTTCGTCATCGTAAAGATTCTGGAATTTATAATTTAGGTTCGGGCAAAGCAAGAACTTTTTTAGATCTGGTAAAAAATACATTTAAATCCTTCGCTAAAGAGCCGAATATTCAATTTGTTGATACGCCAATTGATATACGCGATAAATACCAGTACTTTACTGAAGCCAATATGAGTAAGCTAAAAGCTATAGGTTATATAAAACCATTTCATACCTTGGAAGAAGGCATAAAAGACTATGTTCAGAATTATTTAGAGGGACACAAATATTATTAATAAATTGTAAAACGCAATACATTAATTTTTGCGAAGGTTGATTTATAATACAAAAAAGTATTATTATACGTTATTTAAAAAATTAATATTTTACCGAGTTTAATCTTTTAACACAAATAAGTTGGTCATAAAATGTACCCATTTGGCGGTGGTATACATAAATTGTATAGTCGTTTTCTGTTTCGAAGTGCATACCTTCAATTAATGTTTCATCAGCTGTGTTTGTGCCATCTTTTAAAAATACATATTCGTAATTATAATATCCTTGTTTTAAAAATAATGAGCACTCGTATCCGAAACGTTTTGCATTGTAATGCATTAAGTTTTCCTGATTACATGCCCATGCATTATATGCTCCAAATACATATAAATTGCCATCTGTTAAAGCGTCATCGTAAGGAAGAAAAAAAATTACATTACAATAGTCTGCTTCCACTTCACTATTATTTCCTTCATTTATTTTTACCAAATAATTTCCGTTAATATCCGAATAGGTTGAGTATCGTTTGAACGACCGTTTATCATCCGAATATAAATCAACATGGATTCCGCTTGTGTCAGTATTAATGGCAAATATTTTTTCGGAATGGTAACGAATACTTTTTAAATCAAAATACCTAAATTCATTACCTCCTGTAAAAACATTTGCTTCATCATAATCATAAACCAATTCATCATTTTTTACAAAAAGTGGTTTTAATTCAGTTTTTGCATTGTCCCAACGATTGTTTTGTGTAATTGCCACTTTTAAATCTCCGTAAGGATTTGATATCTGGTAACCAATGTGATTAATGGTAAAGTCAATTTCCTGCTTATAATTGCGATCTTCAATGATACTAGCTGGAGAAATTTTTGCTGAAACAGAAACTTTATTTTCATAAATCATAAAACGTCGGGTAATAATTACGTTGTTTTGATTGCCATCTAAAAAAACTTTTAAAATATAATTTCCTGATTTGGTTATTTTTATTGAATTACTTGGGAAAATGGCATTGTAATGTGTAAAACGTTGAAGGGTGTTAAATGAATAACGGTAATCATTTATAGTATTGTCTTGAAAGCCTTCAATGTATTCGTTCGGCATTAAATCATCAGGTTCCCAGCTAGCATTGCAATGTACGAATGTGTAGGAGTAACTTTTCACATCGGCATCTAAATCATCAAAACTTAATTTTAATTTTTCTTCAGAACCAAGGTTAATAATAGGTTGAGATAATTCAAAGCTTTCTTCATGCAATTGAACTGTTTTTATAGTTGGTCGGTAAACATAATCTTGATAACGAATAGCTGTGTTTCCATAATAATCTTCTTTGCTTGTATCCGTTGAAGTAGAATTCAGTTCTTTCCATAAATTATTTTTTTTCTTTTTTTGCGCATATGTATTTGTGTTGCACAAAAAAATAATAATTGATGAAAATAAAATATTTTTTAATGATGACATTTTTTAATTTAAATATAAAAATGATTTTTTTAATAATTAAGATACTGCTGATACAATGTTTGCAAATAGCCTTTGGCATTATTTAGTAGGGTGTCGTTTAATTTTTTTTGTGATTTTGCTTGTAACTCATTTACTTTTTTGTTAGTAAATGAATATACTATATTTTGTTGAGGAGTAACCCAACCCAATACATTTTCATTGGAATAGTATGCAAATTCTTTTGTTTTATTATTAAGCACATCGCGGCTCCAAAAAAAACTGGAATGGTTTAATTTTAATTGAGATAAAACTATTGCAGGCCAATCATTTTGATTACAAATCTTTTCAATTTTTTTCCCACGTAAACTATCTAGTAATGCTCCTCCTGTAATCATGGCAGTAATTCTTCTTCCTTCTGGAAAATCCATATTTCTATTTTTTGGTAAACGGTGACCATGATCGGCAACTAAAATAAAAAGTGTGTTTTTATACCAAGGTTGTTTTTTTGCTTCATTAAAATAATTGAAAAGACAGTAGTCAGTATAATATGCTGCTTTTTTAAATAGTTCTTGTTCTTCGCCACCATTGAATGGTGTTTTCATAGTAACCTCGAATGGTTCATGTGTGCTTAATGTTAATACGACTGAGAAAAATGGTTCTTTCTCAGCTTTCAATCCGTCAATTTGTTTTTTAAAAACAAATTCATCGTGTGCCCCCCATTTACTATTTAATTGTTTTTTTTCGAAATTATTTTTGTCAATTATTTTTTTGAAATTAGTATTTAATAAATATGATTTCATGTTGGCAAATTCAACTTCACCACCATAATAAAATGATGATTGGTATCCTTGTTTTGAAAGTTCTGTATTTAGGGAGGGTAATCTTTCTGCTTTTTCGGGCGATGTTATTATTGAATTGTTTGGTTGAGCCGGAAAACCACTAAATATAGAAATTAAGCCTTGTTCGGTTCTGAAACCACTGCCATACATTTGAGTAAACAATAAACCATCTTTGCTCAACTCATCAAAATGAGGTGTTACATTTTCTTCGCCACCCAATGCTTTAATAATATCTGCTGTCCAACTTTCCAGAACAATTACAACAATGTTAGGTTTGTTATTTTTTAAAATATTTTCAGTACTTCCTGTTCTTGAAGAAAATAAATCGTCAGTTATTTTTTTTGCATTTTTTGAATCCATAAATATAAATGGATTATTATCATCGTTTGCATTTAAAATACTGTGGGCTAAATACCAAATGTTGTTTGTAGCTATTTGATTATTTATTTGTAAAGTGGAGTAGTAGGCTGAACTTTCGTTTATTGGTGATAGTTGCAAACCTCCTCGGATTCCAACAATTAATGCAAAAGGGATAAAAATTACTTGAATAGTTTTTAGTTTAATATTTTCGATTGGGTACGAAAAATTGGTTGTTAATTTTTTGTAGCTTTTAATTCCAATATAAGAGCAAATACAACAACCTAAAAGTAAAACTATTAGTTGCCATAAGGAAATAAACGATAATACTTCTTTAGGGTAAAATAAATAACTAAGTGCTCTTGCGCTCAATAAAGTACCCCATTCTCCATACATTTTTAAATTTGCAATGCTCAATATAGCAACACAAATTATTAATGCTATGTTGTAAACTGAATTTATTATATGAACGATTCTGTTTTTCTTGAACTGTTGGAAGGTCCATAATATTAAGGGAATAATAGAAAAGGAGCAAGCCATCGATAAATCCAAATGTAGTGCATGAAAAAAACTTAGCCCTGTTTCGTAATTTTCTCCAGTAGGTATTTTAGTATGATGATACAGGATAAATAAAATGCGAAAAAAAGCAAAAAAAAGTAGCCAGAAAATTATCAGCCTAACTAAATAATGTATTTTAAATTGTTTAAATTTCATTTTTAAAAATTAAGTAAGGCACTTTTTATTGTCTTATTGAATTATCAAATTGCCATTACCATTTTTTATTTTCTTTACGGTAGTAGGGTGCTCATAACAATAAATATCACCTACTTCATCAATTCTTGCAATTAAGGTATCTTTTGCAGCAACATAACAAAGGCCAGTAGTGTATGACTGAACCCATGTATATGATGTTAGGAGATCTTTACAATACAAAAATGCTGAACCTCCAATACTGCAACTATGTTCTTGTGTGCTACCATGCAGGGTAACATCGCCAGAGCCATGCATGTGACTTATGATTTTTGAATTATTTATTGTCAGTTCAATATTTCCTGAGCTTTTTGTTTGTATTTCAAAATCACTTGTGGTGATTGTATTTACACTTTTAATATCTCCAGATCCGTCAGATGTAATGTATTTTATCACTGGCATTTGTATATAAATATTAAATGGCTTTTTATAGCTTCTGGTCCAGTTGCAGCGATTGTTGTTTTTTAAAATTAAGGTACCTTCAACTACTTCTGTTTTTATTAAAGGAATTAAATTATCGCCTGATTCAATTTTTACTTCGAAAACAGGAGCTTGTGTAATAAAGACATTTAAATTATCTTCTACCAATATCTTATCAAAGTTGCTAACATTTCGAGTTTCTATTTCTATAGAGCCTGTGCGTTTAAAGCAATCGCATCTATTCTCTTTTTTACACGCCGAAAAAAAAAGAGAAAATAAAAGTGCGCTAAATAATTGTAAGTTTCTTATGTATTTCATTTTCAAAAAAATTAAAATTGGTATCCTAAGCCCCATTCAAAATAGTCAGCTTTTGCAAAGTGTGTAAACAATGTAACATTTGCAATTAAATGATTGGTAATCAAGTATCGTAATCCAATGCGATGGAAAAATATACCATTTGTTGGTTGTTTTTTATAGATATACACTCCAAAATCTATAGGTAATGAAAGTTTGTCGATAGTAAAAGCATATGAAATTTTTACACCAGACTGAATAATGTCGAGTGCTGTTGTATTGTAAATGGAGTCGTTTGTGTATATTTTTTTTGTTTCTTCGTTATATGCAAATTCAATGCCTCCACCGATTTTATTTTTATAATTCAAAACTCTATAAAAGTTTCCTTGTAATCCAAAAGCAAAATATTTCGATCCTCCAGGATGTTCCATTTCTTTCATTCCAACAACTCCTATAACCGATGTTTGCCATTCTCTTTTTTTAGGAGCAATAGAGTCTTTTTTGAGTGTTATTGTCTTATTTCCAAAAATATATGCTAAACCAAGGTTTATGGTAGCCATATTTAAACCCAGATTTGGGGTTTTTATAGAACCATTAGATGCATGAGATAACCCTACCCCGTAATTTAATTTCCAGGAAGTTGAAATAGGCGTTGTGCAATTTAGGCGAAAATTTACAAATCCGTTCAAATGCGACCCTATTACCACGTTTTTATGGTTGGTTATTCTGTTAAATGGGTTTGTAATATATGCTAATCCTAATCCTACTCGTAAATTTAAACTTGTTTTTCTTCTTTGTTTATTTAAACGAAAATTAAGATATGGGTTTACAGCTTCTACTTTGCCTAGTACTTCAGGGTTAGATAAAAACATATGTAATACAGATATTCCAATTTCTGGATATCCATGTATTTGTTGCCAAGGTTTACTTCCGTCAGTATGAAAAACATAATTTAATTCAACACCAAAAATATGTCCTTTAATTAAATTCATCATACTGCTGTGGTGACTAATAATATAACCTGTTTGTCCCTGAGCGGTTAATAAAAAATCTTGCTTAGGCGAATTCTGCGAAAAAGATATAAGAGATAAGAATAAAAAAAATAGACCAATTTTATTTTTTAGCCCCCCTTTTTGTATTAACTCCATTAGATAGCTTGCATTATAATTAATAGTTACTATGCAAAAATATATAAAAAAATTGGCTTATAAAACATAAGAAAAGGTTATGTTTTATAAGAATTTGCTTACAGAAACCGAATAAAGCGTAAATTCGAAATTGATTAAACGTTTTGTAAAAAGTAAAATGAATGGTTTAGTTTTTGTAATTTATAATTACAAAATTGAAATAAAAAATAAAAAAATATGGAAGAAAAATTAATGGCTTTCGAACGTTTATTAATAATTATGGATGAGTTGCGAGAGCAATGTCCTTGGGATAAGAAACAAACCATAGATAGTTTGCGCCATTTAACTATTGAAGAAACATACGAACTAGCGGATGCCATTATCGAAAAAGATATGGTGAATATAAAAAAAGAATTGGGAGATGTTCTTTTGCACATTGTATTTTACTCACGTATAGCTTCTGAAACCAATCATTTTAATATTGCCGATGTAATTAATGCATTGTGCGACAAATTAATTTTTCGTCATCCTCATATTTATGGCGATGTGAAAGTTGAAAACGAACATCAGGTGAAAGAAAACTGGGAAAAACTAAAATTGAAGGAAGGTAATAAATCAGTTTTAGGTGGTGTGCCTATTTCATTACCAGCATTGGTTAAGGCTTCGCGCATACAAGAAAAAGCAAGAGCCGTAGGTTTTGATTGGGACAATTCGGAGCAGGTATGGGATAAAGTACAGGAAGAAATCGCTGAATTTAAACACGAAATAGATACCAATGCAACTCAAGAAAAAAAGGAAGATGAATTTGGCGATGTGCTTTTTTCACTTATTAACTATGCTCGTTTTATGGACATAAATCCGGAAGATGCTTTGGAAAAAACAAACCGAAAATTTATAAAACGTTTTCAATATTTAGAAAGTGAAGCCACAAAAATGGGTAAATCACTTAGTGATATGACGCTTGCTGAAATGGATGTATATTGGAATAAAGCAAAGGGGTTGTAAATGAATTTTTTATCTCATCTTTACTTGTCAGGTAATTCGGAAGGGCTTATAATCGGTAATTTTATTGCTGATTCAGTAAAAGGAAACGCTTTTTTAAATTTTTCGCCCGACATTCAAAAAGGAATACTATTACATCGTAAAATAGATGTATTTACTGATACTCATCTAATTGTTGAGCAAAGTAAAAAGCGCTTGCGTCAAAAATACAGGAAGTACGCAAGTGTAATAGTGGATATTTATTATGACCATTATTTAGCAATTAACTGGGGTACTTATTCGGCTGTTTCATTAAATGATTACACACAAAATATGTATGAATTGATTCAGAAAAATACAAATCAATTACCATTTAAATCGCAGGAGTTTACAAAATACATGGTGCAGTATAATATTCTATCGGCTTATGCTGAGCTTGATGGGATTGAGCGTGTTTTGAAAGGAATGTCTCGCAGAACAACTTTTGAATCTAATATGGAGCATGCGATACACGATTTAAAAGAACATTATGTTTTGTTTGAAAACGAATTTAAATTGTTCTTTCCCGAACTTCAACAATTTGTTAATACACAAATTGAAATTTAGTAACATTACCTTCATAATTCCCTAATAGAAATCATTCATATTTGTGTAAAAAACAAATGGAAATTTTAATAAATTTATTAAATCCTATTACACTAATAATTGTTGCTTTTATTATTGTATTAGGAATTGTTTCATCTAAGTACGATGTTGTTTTTGAAGATGGAGAAGAAATTGATTTTTGATTTATTCAATTGCTTTTACAATCAAAATCTTTAATTAATATTCTGTTTTATTAGGATTAATTTTTATTGAAGAGTTTCCAAAATGAGTTTTTGCTTTTTGGAGAACTAATAGCTGTGTCAAATCCAAAGTCCATTACATAATTATAGTTGTATTTTGTATGAGGTTTGAGTGAGCCTCCATAGCTGTTAAAGTTTGAGGATAAAATATTTTTACGATGACCTAGGTTTACGATACCTTCATCGATTAGTAAACTCATTACGATATCTAATGGATCGCTATTACCATAATCACAATTTTCTCCAGTTGCGGTATATTTTGATTCAACATATTTAAATCTTTTATCATAATTATCGTGCCCTGTTTTACCTTTTTTCCCCATTGTTTCTGCATGCTTTTCCGCAATATTACATAAATCTTTTTGTGGGTAAAGTGGCTCTTCTTTTTTTAATTTTGATAAGTCGTTCCATAAACTATTGACGTACATTGTTTTTTGACCTTTCGAATCATTGAAATTCTTTTTGTACTCGCTTAGGTAAGTATCTCTGAAAAGTTTAGGATTTATTCTAGCCAGATTGCAATAAAACAAAACTGCTGTATCCGTTTTATTCATATATTCTATACCTCTATAAGTTGCTGCTTTGTTTAATTCTGTGGAAGTCCATTTGTCATAAGGGTAATTATTGTTTTGAGCAAATGAATACAGATTTAAAAATAATAAAATCGATAAGTGAATAAATTTCGTTGTTTTCATTCTAAAATTAATATAAATTTATTTTTCGCTGCGCAGAGAAAGAAAAATAAGCAAATAAAGGTGCTGCCAATACATCAATTATGTAATGAACGTGTTGGGTAATTAAAAGTAAAGCAATAATTAAACCTCCAATCATAAATAGAATTTTTAAGGTTTTGTTTTTAAAATAAAATGCAAATAAAAATAAGATGGCTGTATGCCCCGAAAAAAATAAATCTTTTAGGTTTTCTCGCCCCGAATAAAATGATGCATTTAAAAAA
>CANCPZ010000095.1 GCA_947380175.1 Bacteroidota bacterium
AATTTATCTAATAAATAACACAGGTGAGATTATCTGGACAAAACAATTGTCTGAAAAAATTATAGGAGATGTTATTCAGCTAAGTGTATTAAATAGTAATAAATTACCGATTGTTTTTAATACTCGTTCATATATTTATATGTTTGATAGTAACGGTTCCGATATGAAGGGCTTTCCGATTAAATTGAAATCAAAATCTACAAATGCTCTAACCGTTGTTGATTTCGATCAAAATAAGGATTATCGTATTTTTGTTGCCTCTGAAAATAAAAAAATTACATGTTTTAAATCGGATGGTAAAGAGTTTATTGAATTTAAATTCGATAAAACGGCTAACCAAGTTAATCTTCCAATTCAATATTTTAAATCCAATAACAAAGATAATTTATGCGCTATTGATTCAAAAGGCAAGGTATATATTATGGATAGGGAAGGGGAAATTCGATTTAAAATAAAAGAGTTGCTACCTCCAAATCTTAAATGTTTTTATGTTCAGGCAGAAAAAGCATATTCTAAAACATATCTTGTTGCTTCTGATACGATAGGCAATGTAATTAAATTAAGTATGTTTGGTAACAAACAGAGTGTTAAGTTTCAAGATTTTGATTCCCCTCCATTATTTGAATATAAAGATTTAAATAATGATCAAATCATGGAGTATGTTTTTTTATCCAACAACGAATTGAATGTTTTTTCCCAGGATAAATCATTGTTATTTAAATATGAATTCAAATCAGCTATTAAAAAAACTCTTTTGTTTTTTCTATTTCCTGATGGGAAAAGTAAAATTGGTGTCGTATCTGAAGGAGCAAATGAGCTTTATTTATTTAATGAAAATGGTTCTATGTATGATGGATTTCCTGTTAATGGAAAAACAAATTTTAGTATAGGAAGCCTAAATAATGATGGTTCATACAATATAATAACTGGTGGCGCCGACAAAAGCATTTATGTGTATCAATTACAATAAGCTTTTGGAAGACTTTGTTAGTGTAGATTTAATGGTAATACTAATAAAACGTAATCAATTAAATTTCACTAATAATTAGTTTTTACTTCGAAGAATACTACTGTTTAAAATTGTGATTAGTTTTTAAAAATAAAATGATTCTTTTCATTGCTCACAAAAAATAAAAGACATCACGATTTAATAATTTTTCGTATTTTAGCATCTATGAAATTAGCCATTACGAAAATAATTAACTCTACTAAATTTATAGGTAGGTTTTCTATCCTTTTAGTAATTGTATTTTTTGTTTTTTATCTTCAATCATGTGTAAAGGATAATTTTGAGTTAGACAAGCTTGTAAAAACTGAATGGGATGCTAATTTGGCTGTGCCATTGGTTTACTCTTCACTTACAATAGGTGATATAATTAAGTCCGACCCAAATAGTTTAGTTGTTGTTGGTAGCGATAATTTTTGTACCCTGAAATATAAGGGTAATTTATTTTCTCTTCCAGCTTCTCGATTGATGAATATTCCCAATCAGCCTTTGCCGACAATCGTGGCTTCCTTAACACCAGCTCAAATTAATACGCTTTCATCGCAAGGTTCTGTTACAGCTTCATTTAGTCAACTGCAAACTTTTTCGTTTGGTACAGGTCCAAAAATTGATTCAGCAGTTTTTAAATCAGGTTCAATTCATCTAAATTTAAATTCAGATTTTAGAAAAAGTGGTTCTGTTAAAATTTCCATTCCAGCAGCTCGAAAAAATGGTGTTGCTTTTTCTAAAACAATTCCGTTTGTATATTCTGGAACTATACCTGTAATTGTTAATGATAGTTCAACTTTAGATTTTTCGGGCTATACTTTTGATATGACAAATGGTGGAACAACCTTTAATCAATTTCTTGTAAATTATAGTATTACGCTTTCTGGTGGAGGGGCCTCGCCAACAACATTGGATCAGATTGATATCAGTCAAACTATGTCGGGTATGAAGTTTTCAAGATTATATGGAGATTTAGGTCAGCTACCTTTAGTTACAGATGCTGATACGATTGATATTTCAATCTTTAAGAGTGCTTTAGGTACTGGAAGTTTTACTTTAATTGATCCTAAAATTACATTTAAATTTTCTAATTCAATTGGCGCACCAATTGCTGCTAGTGTAACTGCCCTCGAAGGATATAACCCTGGATTGCCTCCATACATAATTAACGGTAGCCCAAATCCATTGCCAATATTTAGCCCTAATTTTAATCAGATAGGGCAAACACTTACCTCATCATTTTCTTTAGATAAAACCAATAGTAATGTTGTGCCATTTATAAACGATTTGCCAAAATATTTGTTGTTTAAAATGAATGCTCAAACAAATCCGGCAGGAGCAACGCACCATAATTTTGTTACTGACTCGAGTCAATTAAAAGTTGATTTAGAGTTAGATCTTCCTCTTTATGGAACAGCAAAAGATTTTGTGTTGGTAGATACAATTCCTTTTACTGTGGGAGAGCAAGTAGCATCCGATGTAGATTGGGCAATGATAAGGGCATATACATTAAATGGATTTCCTTTAGATATTGGAATGCAGGTTTATTTTGTAGATAGTTCGTATATTAAATTGGATTCATTGGTAATACCAAACCAATTAATCTTAAAATCAGCTCATTTAAATACTTCTACAGGTTTGGTAACATCACCAACCGAAAATATTTATGATGGAAAAATGACTAATAATAGATTGATGAAAATAATTCCTACAAAATATATAATCATAAAATCGGTAGCAGAAACAGCTAATAATGGCAACACAAATGTTAAAATATATGCCAATTATAAGTTAGATGTAAGGCTTGGAATACAGGTAAAATTCAAGAAAAAAATTTAATATAGTATTTGAAAATCCGATCACAAATAGATTTAAATAATTGTATATGAAAAAAATAGTTTGTTTAATATTCCTTGTAGTTGGATTATTAACTAACATTATTTTATTTGCCCAACAGGATTTAACTTTATATAATATGGAGGTTGTACCTCAGCGTATGTATTCTAATCCTGCTTTTATCCCTGCATTCAGTAAAATAAATATTGGTTTGCCAATGTTCTCATCTCAATACTTGAATATTAGTAATAGTGGTTTTAAATATTCCGATCTTATTAAACATCGATTCGATGATTCTTTGTATGTAGATTATGATAATATGTTATCTAAACTTACTAAAAATAATTATCTTTCAGTTGCTTATCAGCCCGATCTGCTTTCGTTTGGATTTAGTATTAAAAAAAATTATATCAGTTTTAATGCTACCGAAAAAATTAATTTCCGTTTTCGTTACCCAAAAGATTTTATGAGTTTTTTATGGAAGGGTAATGGCTCTTTGTTAGATAAGGAATTAAACTTAAATTTTGGAATTGATTTTATTCATTACCGTGAATATGCTTTAGGTTTTGCTAGGCAGATAAATGATAAACTTTTATTCGGTATTAAGGTTAAATATTTGTACGGTATGGAAAACATATGGACTGAAAAAGCCGATGTAACATTAAATACGGATCCTAACTCTTTTGATATTACTGCAAAATCTAATGTTATATTGCATACTTCAGGGTTTGATGAAAATTCTTTTAATAATTTTAATGTAAACAATTACGCTTTTAAAAAGAAAAATACTGGATGGGGAATTGATTTAGGGGGAGTTTATAAACTGAATAAAAAAATCACACTTTCTGCTAGTGTAATTGATTTAGGTTTTATTAAATGGAACGAAGGTAATACTTCATATCAAAGCCACGATGCGAATGGTAAGTTTATATACCAAGGTTTTGAAATGAATCAATTTATCACAAAAGATTCTTCAAATACAAATAACGCAGGGCAGATTCTGTTAGATTCCTTATCCAAAAATTTCCAGATTGATACAAATTATGTTAGTTATAAAACCAAACTTTCTACACAAATTTATTTCGGTGCCAATTATAATTATTGCGATAAAGGTAATATGGGTATTCTGTTTTATAGTCAAATATTTGATAGGACCATACACCCTGCTGTTTCATTGTCAGTTAATCAGCGAGTTGGTAGATGGTTAAATGTATCAGCATCTTATTCAATTTATAATCGATCGTTCAATAATTTTGGATTAGGTTTAGCACTTAATGGCGGACCTATTCAATTGTATATGGTAAGTGATAATTTATTAGGAGCCTTATTCCCTCAAAATGCAAAAAATATTCATTTACGAGCAGGTATTAATTTAACATTCGGCAGATCAGAAATTGATTCAGATAAAGATGGAATCGAAAATAAAAAAGACGAATGTCCTAATGTTGCTGGATCAAAAGAGTTGAATGGTTGTCCGGATAAAGATTTTGATAAAGTAGCCGATAAAAATGATCTTTGTCCAGACGTATTTGGTTTGGTTCAATTTAAAGGATGCCCCGATTATGATGGTGATGGTGTAAGTGATAAAGATGATGCTTGTCCTGAACATGCAGGTTTAGTTGCATCAAAAGGATGCCCTGACTACGATGGTGATAAAATTCCCGATAAGGACGATGCATGTCCTGATGAGCCAGGTACTGAAAAAATGAAAGGGTGCCCTGACACAGATGGAGATGGAATAGTTGACGATAAGGATAAATGCCCTACTAAAGCTGGGTTGCCTGCTAATAATGGATGTCCAGAAGTGAAATTATTTATTCTTGATTCAGCAGGTAGGGTTATTAAAACCATCATACAAAACAAAGACGGTAGTTTTACTTTTGACCACTTGCCGGAAGATAAAAATTATATTTTTAAGTTGCAGGGCGAGGGTGTTGATAGCATAACTATATTAAATATTGTTTTTAATGGAGTGCTTAGGAAAGCTAATAAAACAGGTGCTGGTAAGTTTTTTAAGTTTACTGATTTAGATAGTGATGTTCATAAACTTAAGTCGGAACAAGAAAACGATGTGTCGATAAAATTAGATATTAAAGAAGCTGAAATTGTGAAAAAAGCTTTTAATAATTTGGAATTTGATCAAACAAAAGATATAATAAAAGCGGAATCATATGCTTCGTTAGATGAATTAGCAGGTTTAATGATGAAGAAGCCTTTGTGGCGTATAAAAATTTCGGGCCACACCGATAACCAAGGTACACAATTTACAAACATGAAGTTATCTCAAAAGCGTGTTGAAGCAGTGAGAAAATATTTAAAGGATAAAGGTTTAACAGATAGTAGATTTAAGTTAGAATGGTTTGGTCAGGAAAAACCAATTGCAGATAATAAAACAGAGGAAGGTCGTCAGAAAAACAGACGAGTTGAAATGTTGATTATTGAATAGAATATAAAAGTTTAAATATTCTATTCAAAACGGAATAATATAAAACTATTCAGTTTTTATTCGCAAAAAAATACAATTATAATGCTGAAGCAAAGTGTATTCGCAAAAAAATAAAATAGTTGCGCTATTAATTTGTGGATACATATTAAATCATTTTTTTATCTAAAATGTATAAGTTAAAAACCTATAATTTGTAACTGTAAATTTATGAAACTACATGTAATAAATACTGGCAACTTTAAATTAGACGGAGGAGCAATGTTTGGTGTTGTTCCTAAATCGTTGTGGAGTAAAACTAATCCAGCCGATCAGAATAATTTATGTAATTGGGCAATGCGCTGTTTGTTAATTGAAGATGGGAATCGACTTACTTTAATTGATAATGGAATTGGGCATAAACAAGATGCTAAATTTTACAGCCATTATTTTTTGAATGGAAATGATACGTTAGAAAATTCTTTGAAATTGGCTGGTTTTAATGCCGATGATGTAACAGATATGTTTTTAACACACTTGCATTTCGATCATTGTGGTGGAAGTATTAAGCACAATAAAGATAAAACAGGTTTTGAGACAACCTACAAAAATGCTACATATTGGAGTAATAAGGAACATTGGGAATGGGCAACAAAACCAAATGTAAGGGAACGAGCCAGTTTTTTAAAAGAAAATATTTTACCCATTCATGAAAGTGGACAACTTAAATTTATTGATGGAGAAAGTAGTAAACAATTAGGCGATAATATTTCAATTTCTTATATGCGTGGACATACCGATGCAATGATGTTGCCACGTATTCAATATAAAGGTAAAACAATTGTATTTATGGCCGATTTGTTGCCCTCAGTAGGACATATTCCCTTGCCTTATGTTATGGGATATGATACACGTCCTTTGCTTACAATGTCGGAAAAAGAATTGTTTTTAAATCTTGCTGCTAAAGAAGAATTCGTTTTGTTTTTTGAACACGATTCTGTAAATGAATGCTGTACAGTTCAGCATACCGATAAAGGTGTTCGTTTAAAAGAAACTTTTTCCTTTAACGAATATTTTGGCTCTTAATTTTTATTTCAAAATTCAATGACAGAAGAATTTCTTCACTATATATGGAAATTTAGATTGTTTAATCAGTTGGATTTGAAAACAACTGATGGTGATGTTCTTGAAATACTAAAAGTTGGAACCCATAATTTTGATTCAGGTCCCGATTTTTTTAACTCAAAAGTTAAAATAGGGAATACAACATGGGCAGGTAATATAGAGATACATGTTAATTCAAGTGATTGGAAAAAACATTTTCATCAAAATGATAAAGCATATGATAGTGTGATACTGCACGTTGTTTTAAATGCTGATGAGCTAATTTGTCGGGCAAATGGCGAAGCAATACCTACTATCGAATTAAAAGATAAAATTGATTATAAACTGCATCAAAATTATTTGAATTTTAAATCCAATACTTATTGGATTCCTTGCGAAAAAAAAATAACGACTGTTCCTCAATTAATTATAAATAGTACGCTTGATAGATTGTTGTTAGAGCGACTTGAGCGCAAATCAACATCTGTTTTAGAAAGTTTACAGCTAAATAATACTAACTGGGAAGAGGTGTTTTACCAAAATTTAGCACGAAATTTTGGTTTTAAAACCAATTCAATTCCTTTCGAATTACTTGCAAAATCGTTACCCTCAATTATTCTAGCAAAGCATAAAAATAGTTTATTGCAGCTTGAAGCTTTGCTTTTTGGACAAGCAGGTTTGTTGAACGAACATTATGAAGATAAATATTTACAAGCATTACAGAATGAATACACTTTTTTAAAGCAAAAGTTTAAAATTAATTCAATTGATCCATCTCTTTGGAAGTTTTTAAGATTACGACCAGTAAATTTCCCTACTATTAGAATAGCTCAATTTGCAAATTTGATTTTAAACTCAAGTCATTTGTTTTCTAAAATAATAGAAACAGAAAAATGCGATGACTTAAAAAAGCTTTTAAATGTTAATGTTTCGGAATATTGGGAATCTCATTTTGTTTTTGATAAAATTTCGAAAAGACAAACAAAACATTTAGGTACAGATGCCATCAATAATATTATTATAAATACAATTGTCCCATTTTTATTTGTTTATGGGAAACAAAAAAACGACGAAAAATATATTGAGCGTGCACTGTTTTTTTTAGAAAAATTAGATGGAGAAAGTAATGCTATTGTAACGAAGTGGAAATTTTTAAAGATGCCTGTTAAGAATGCATATTCAACACAAGCGTTGTTGCAACTAAAAAATGAATACTGTACAACTAAAAAATGTTTAAGTTGTAATATAGGTAATTACGTAATTAAAAATTTATAATTTTGATGCTGTAAAAAACTGTATAAAATGATTAAAAGAATACAACATTGGTTTGAATCTCATGCGTTTGGTGTTTGCGAATGGTGGGGAGATAAATTGGGAATTAAGTCTACTAAGATTCGCATGTATTTTATTTACCTTTCTTTTTTTACTGTTGGATCGCCTGTAATATTATATTTTATTATGGCTTTTGTATTAGAGCATAAAACATTTTTCAAGCCATTTAAAAGCAAACGTAGAAGTGTTTGGGATTTATAAAACCACAATCAACCCGTAAAATAATTAAATAATTTGCGTTCTATCCGTCATTTTTCAAAAATTTACATTCCCCTTGCCATATTAATGCTTATTGTGTGTGTGGGCATTGGAGGGTTTATTGCAATTGAAAATTACGATTTTTTAGAAGCATTTTATATGACTATAATTACTGTTGCTACGGTTGGGTTTCAGGAAGTTCGCCCACTAAGTGATAACGGGAGATTGTTTACAGCTTTTTTAATTATCACAAGTTTTGGTACATTTGCTTATGCTGTTACATCAATTTCGAAATATGTAATGGATGGTGAATTTAATATCTATTATAAAAATTTTAAAAATTTGTCAGCAATAAATAAATTAGAAAACCATGTTATTATTTGTGGTTTTGGACGTAACGGAAGACAAGCTGCTCATGTGCTAAAAAAACATGATACGCGTTTTGTGGTTGTGGAAGAAAAGAAAGAGGTTGTAGCTACTGTTAATCATAAATATTCTGATTTAATTGTGGAAGGCGATGGAACACTTGATGAAACACTTTTAAAAGCGGGTATATTAAAGGCTAAAGCTTTAATTACAACCTTGCCAATTGATGCTGATAATTTATTTATTGTACTTTCTGCGCGCGCATTAAATCCCAAATTAATTATTATCAGTAGAGCGTCGGAAGACAATTCGGATAAAAAAATAAAAATGGCTGGTGCCGATAATGTAATTATGCCCGATAAACTTGGTGGAGCACACATGGCATCGCTTGTTATGAAGCCCGATGTGATGGAGTTTGTTGATTACATTACTGGACAAGGTGGTGATAATATAAGGTTAGAGGAAATTACATTTGCAAATCTTTCAGCAGAATTTCAAAATAAAACAATCAAAGATTTGGAAATCAGGAATCGATCCGGTGCTAATATTATTGGTTTTAAAACTGCTCAAGGAGATTATGTGATTAATCCAAATCCGAATACGGAAATTATTCCTGATGCAAAGCTATTTGTGCTTGGAACCACCGATCAGATTAATAAATTAAAAGAACTATTTGCATAAATTCTTTTCCATTTTTAAATAATATTTTATGAAAAAATATTTAATTACAGGTAGTAATGGTTTGCTTGGGCAAAAGCTTGTTTATGAGTTGCTTAAGCGATCTGATATCGAGGTTGTTGCAACATCAGTAGGTGAAAATAGATTGATTAATAAAAGTGGTTATGTTTATGAATCACTTGATATTACTGATAAAAAACAAGTAGAAAATATCTTTTTAAAACATCAACCTGATGTAGTAATAAATACAGCGGCAATGACCAATGTTGATGCATGCGAAACAAAACGTGATGAATGCTGGAAATTGAATGTTAATGCCGTTGAAAATATTGTTGATGCAATTTGTGTTTGTTCTCCCAATACTCATCTGATTCATTTATCGACTGATTTTATTTTTGATGGTGAAAAAGGTTCTGAATATGTTGAAACAGATAAACCCAATCCGGGAAGTTATTATGCACTTTCAAAATATGAATCGGAAAAAGTTTTAGTTAAAAGTTCTATAAAATGGAGTGTAGCACGCACTATTATTGTTTATGGAATAGTAGACAATATGAGCCGTTCAAATATTGTTTTGTGGGCTAAGGATGCCTTAACAAAAGGACAGAACATAAATGTGGTTGATGATCAGTTTCGTTCTCCAACTTTGGCAGAAGATTTAGCAGATGGTTGTATTTTAATTGCAGATAAAAATGCCACTGGAATTTATCATCTGTCTGGACCAAATACAATGAGTATTTTGGAATTGGTATATGTTGTTGCAGATTATTGGAAATTAGATAAATCATTAATAACTCCATCTAAATCAACTAATTTAAATCAAGCTGCAAAACGTCCGCCACGAACAGGTTTTGATATAAGTAAAGCAAAGCGTGAGTTAGGGTATAGTCCTCATTCTTTTAGTGAGGGCTTAGCGATATTAGACTTGCAGTTGCCTCTTTCTTAAATTGTAAGTAATTAAAAACTATTTTAATACTTTTTTTTGATCATTTAAGTTCTGAAAATTAAAACTGAATAGAGTATCAATCTGAAGATTTTGTTCTTTTTATCCTCTAAAATAATCATTTAAATAGGTC
>CANCPZ010000096.1 GCA_947380175.1 Bacteroidota bacterium
GAGGTAGAGTTAAAGTCAGTAATAATGGTTTTAATATTATTGATCGTATGAAATACTACAACGTTAATGGGTTGAGTATTGCTGTAATTCAAGATTATAAACTTGTCTGGTCGAAAGGATACGGTTGTGCAGATATAGTTGAAAAACGACCCGTAACAAATCAAACACTTTTTCAGGCCGCATCCAATAGTAAATCTTTGAATTCAATGGCTGTATTAAAATTAGTACAAGACCAAAAATTGGATTTATACACAGATATCAATAAATATTTAAAATCTTGGCAATTTCCTTACAATACTATAACAAAAGACAAAAAAATAAATCTCGCTGATTTATTAAGTCATACAGCAGGGTTAAATGCAGTTAATTTCCCAGGTTATGATCGAAAGGCAAAACTTCCTTCTATTCCTGAGGTATTGGACGGCAAGAAACCGAGTAACACCGTTGCCGTTCGGTCAGAGTTTGAACCCGAAATTAAATTTCAATATTCAGGAGGTGGGACAACTATAGCTCGTTTGATTGTTAGTGATGTTACCGAGCAGCCCTATGATAAATTCATGTATGAAAATATTTTAAAACCTTTAGGGATGGTCAATAGTTTTTTTACACAACCTCCACCAAAGGATAAAATTAAACTCCTAGCGACTGGTTATCATATTGATGGAAGCGAGGTTAATAACAAATTTAAAGTTTACCCTGAACAAGGACCAGATGGTTTATGGACTACACCGTCTGAAATGGCTAATTTTGTTATAGAAACTATGTTGGCCTATTCTGGAAAATCAGCTAAAATATTAAATCAAGAAATGACTCAACTACAATTGACTCCTTACCATGACGAAAGTTCAGCCCTAGGTATTTTTATTCAAAAAAGAGAAAATGCAACTTACTTTACACATGGGGCAGGTAATGAAGGTTATGCAGGACAATATTACGGAAGTTTAGTAGAAGGAAATGGGGTTGTAGTTTATTCAAATTCTGATAATAGAGCCATCATTAATGAAGTAGTAAACAGTGTTGCAACAGTATATCATTGGAGAGGCTTTTGCGATACAACTGTTAGGAAAGTAATTGATTTACCCGATTCTATAACACAAAAATATATCGGCGTCTATCTTTATGATAACACCTTAGCTACTATTTTTAAAACCAAAGACGGCTATTATTATAACACAGATAAAAATAATTTGAAAATGTATTTTAGCGATGAATTGAATTTTTTTAACCAAGAATCTTTAAGTGATAAAACATTTAATATCGACTCTTTAGGAAATATTATAGGTTTTAGACGAAGTAGTTTTGGAAAAGCATTACCCATCGCAAAAAAAGTAAAAAGTCCAGACTCCCTTTACTTAAAGAATTTTGAATTTGAAAACTTAGCTTGGCAATTTTTCGAAAATGGGAAATATGACGATGCCATTGCTTATTGTAAGCGAGGACTACAATTATATCCTGAAGATGAGATTTTATTATACCAAATGGCACATGCTTACTTATATAATAAAGACTATGATAAGGCTATAGCAATTTACAATACACAATTAAAACTAAAATGGGCACCTGAAAGTAAATGGGAAAAAAATATGCAAAGAGTTCTCATATACTTTAAAGAATCGGGATACGATGTTAAAATATTCGATAAAGTTTTTAATGATTTAAAAATTAAAAAGCCAAAAGGCTATTAATAGTAAATCAAAAGTAATTTTCAAAAAAACCTTACGCTGTGGCTTTGCGCCTTTGACTGAGCGGACGCGAGATGCGCAAACGGTGCTAGAAGCACACCTTGTTGTGTGGGTAGCTAATTTAGCTTATTTGGTTTTTGCCTGCCTTTTGCAAAAACAAATGTGCTAAATTATGGCATAGCAAAAACGGCTTTGTCAAGCCGATAAAACAGTTTGGTTTCGCACACAGTTCAAGCAAGTTTAGTGAAGTCTAAACGTGAAGTTTTGTGTCTAAAGTTAGAGTTTGATTTTTCGGTCTACTGGTTGCAGGTAACAATATCCCTTGATGTCTTTTAATAACTTAAAAGCCCCGACTATAAAATAGTCGGGGCTTTTAAGTTAATTGTTGTTTTTATTCCTTATGACCCACAAGCCTCACACGCATCTGGATTATCTAGCGAGCAACTCAATTGTGCAGCAATCTCTGCAGCTTTTTGAGCTTCTGCTTCTAATAAAGCCTGGCGTTCATTGCTAATTTGTTTTTGACGCTCGATTACCAATACATCTTCGTTACCTAATACTTCAATAGTAGACTCGGCGATTGTTATCGGTGTTTCTTTTGCAGCAGCTGCATCAGCAGTAAATTTAATTGCATCAGCAGCAGCCTTTGTACGTAAATAATACATTCCAGTTTTCAAACCGGCTTTCCAACCATAGAAATGCATAGATGAAAGTTTTGCAAAATTTGCATCCTGTACAAATAAATTTAATGATTGTGATTGACATATATATGCACCTCGATCAGCAGCCATATTGATAATTACTTTTTGAGAAATTTCCCAAACTGTTTTGTACAATGCTTTTACATTATCAGGAATTTCATTGATATTTTGTACAGAACCATTTGCAATGATAATTTTATTTTTCAACGAATCATTCCAGATACCCAACTTAACAAGGTCTTTTAATAAATGTTTATTTACAATTACAAATTCTCCTGACAATACTCTGCGAGAATAAATATTAGAAGTGTATGGTTCAAAACATTCGTTATTACCTAAAATTTGCGAAGTACTTGCAGTTGGCATTGGCGCTAATAACAAGGAGTTACGCACACCATATTGTTTAACTTCCTCTTTCAATACATCCCACTCCCAACGGTCAGATGGTTTTACATTCCACATATCAAATTGAAAAACACCTTTTGATACCGGTGAGCCAGGGTATGATTCATAAGGACCTTCAACTTTAGAAAGATCTTTAGAAGCTGTCATTGCAGCATAATAAATTGTTTCGTGAATTTCTTTATTCAAACGAACGGCTTCGGGAGAATCAAAAGGGAAACGCATTAAAATAAATGCATCAGCTAAACCTTGAACACCAATCCCAATAGGGCGATGGCGCATATTAGAGTTACGTGCCTCTGCAACGGGATAATAATTACGATCAATAATTTTATTTAAATTTTTGGTAATCACATAGGTGATATCAAATAGTTTTTGGTGATCGAATTTCCCATCATCAACAAAACGAGGCAATGCAATTGATGCAAGATTACAAACAGCAATCTCGTCAGGAGCAGTATATTCAATAATTTCAGTACATAAATTAGAAGACTTAATTGTACCTAAATTTTGTTGATTACTTTTTCCGTTACAAGCATCTTTGTACAACATATACGGATTACCTGTTTCGATTTGAGAATCAATTATTGCTGACCATAATTCACGTGCCTGAATTACTTTACGAGCTTTACCTTCTTGTTCGTAACGAGTGTATAACGCTTCGAATTCTGCTCCCCAACAATCAGCTAATCCTGGTGCTTCGTTTGGACAAAACAAAGACCAAGTACTGTTTTCTTCAACACGTTTCATAAACAAATCTGGTGTCCACATTGCTGTAAACAAATCCCGAGCTCTTGCTTCTTCTTTACCCGTATTCTTGCGTAAATCCAAGAACTCATAAATATCCGCGTGCCAAGGCTCTAAATAAATAGCAAAAGAACCTTTACGTTTTCCTCCACCTTGATCAACATAACGAGCCGTATCGTTGAATACACGCAACATTGGCACTATACCATTTGATGTGCCGTTTGTACCACGGATATAAGAACCTGTAGCACGAACATTATGGATACTCAATCCTATTCCACCAGCACTTTGCGAAATTTTAGCACATGATTTTAAAGTATCGTAAATCCCGTCAATACTATCGTCTTTTACAGTCAATAAAAAACAAGACGACATTTGAGGTTTTGGAGTTCCTGCATTAAATAATGTTGGTGTTGCATGCGTAAACCAACGCTCACTCATTAAGTTGTATGTTTCAATTACGGATGCAATATCATCTTTATGAATCCCAACAGCAACACGCATTACCATATGTTGAGGACGTTCTGCTACTTGCCCGTTTATTTTTAACAAATACGAACGCTCCAGTGTTTTAAAACCAAAATAATCATATCCAAAATCACGATCGTATATAATTGTAGAATCTAGCTCTTGTGCATTTTTTTGAATAATCTCATGAACATCGTCAGCTATCAAAGGTGCTTTTTTTCCTGTTTTTGGATCAACATAATTGTATAAAGCTTCCATCGTTTTTGAAAACGATTTGTTTGTACTCTTATGTAGATTAGAAACCGCTATTCGGCTTGCCAATAAAGCATAGTCAGGGTGTTTAGTAGTAAGCGAAGCGGCTGTTTCAGCAGCTAAATTATCTAGCTCGCTAGTGGTTACTCCCTCGTAAATACCTTCAATTACCTTCATGGCAACATTGATAGGTGTTACGTGTACAGGATCTAAACCATAACAAAGCTTTTGTATACGAGCTGTTACTTTGTCAAATTTTACCGATTCGCGATTACCATCTCTCTTAATTACGTACATATATTTTGTTTTTGTATTGAGATAATTAGATATTATATTTTTTTATTATTTCGTTTATTAAAAATCTTCGTCTAAACTGAAAACATTGTCTTCTTTTTTGCCCATCACACCTGATTTTTGGTATTCAGCAACTCGTTTTTCGAAAAAATTTGTTTTTCCTTGCAATGAAATAAGTTCCATAAAATCAAATGGATTTACGGCATTGTATTTTTTATCGCACCCAAGTGCCACCAATAATCTATCAGCAACAAATTCAATGTACTGACACATTAAATCAGCATTCATACCTATCAAACGTACAGGCAATGCATCTGAAACAAACTCTTTTTCAATTTCTACAGCATTTGCAATGATGGATGTAACTCTTTCTTTTGGTAATGGATTTTCTAATTCAGAATATAACAGACAAGCAAAATCGCAATGCAAGCCTTCGTCGCGGGAAATTAATTCGTTCGAGAATGTTAATCCGGGCATTAAACCACGTTTTTTTAACCAGAAAATAGAACAGAAACTTCCGCTAAAAAATATACCCTCTACCGCAGCAAAAGCAATAAGGCGTTCAGCAAAAGTTCCGTTTCCAATCCATTTTATAGCCCATTCGGCTTTCTTCCCAACACATGGCAGTGTATCTATTGAATGAAAAAGACGATCTTTTTCTTTCGTATCTTTAATGTAAGAATCAATTAATAAGGAGTATGTTTCAGAGTGAATATTCTCCATCATAATCTGAAAGCCATAAAAACAACGCGCTTCAGGATATTGAACCTCATTCATAAAATTAACTGCGAGATTTTCGTTTACAATACCGTCGCTGGCAGCAAAAAAAGCCAATACATGTTTGATGAAATGTTTTTCATCATCATTTAATTTATTTTCCCAATCGGCTAAATCTGGATTTAAATCAATCTCTTCTGCAGTCCAAAAACTTGCTTCCGCTTTTTTGTACATTTCCCATATATTATTATGCTTAATAGGGAACAATACAAAACGGTCTTTATTTTCTTTTAATATCGGTTCTTCGTTCATCGAGTAATTATATCTTATTTTGTAACATTCTAATATTCAAACTTTTAACTCCCGTTCTTTTCAAATTAGAGGGAAAATCATCCCTGAAAGGCTAATTCTTTCTTTTTGAGCTAATTAATAAAGTATTGGGTATTGATTTATTGGTGTACAAATTTTGGCAAAAAAAAGGGATGAGTCAAGGTTATTGAATTAACATTTGGCCGAAGTTATAAACATGAGAAATTAACAGATAAATGTTGAAATTCAACTAAGATATTAAGAAACAACGCTTTAAGAACTATGTGAAAATATTTGAAAATTAATACCGAAAATATTTGCAACAACCAAAAAAAAGTATTTTTAGAGGAGTTGATGTTTCGAAAGGTATAGCTTTAAAGCATCAACAAAATAAGCAGTTTAAAAGACATCACTTTCTCATTTTATCTGCCATTTCCAATTGTTTATACCAACCTTCACCATATTTGCGAATTAAGGGTTCGCGCAAAAATTTATATACCTGCACATCCAATTTTGCACCACACACGCAAGCAGGTTTGCAGATGTCCCATTTATGGTAATTTACAGCATCGTAATCCTTGTATTTATTAATACGGACAGGGTATAAATGACATGATACGGGTTTTTTCCAAGAAATCTTACCATCATAAAAAGCCTGCTCTATTCCACATTTAGCAATATCATTTTCAAAAATGGTAAAAGCGCAATGTTTTCCTTTAACTAATGGAGTAGTATAATCGCCATCATCATCTATTACAAAAACACCTTGCTTTTCAATCGCCTTAACGCCATCTTTAGGTAAATAAGGTTTAACATCGTCCCACACATTTTCTAATATGGCGATTTCTTCCTCATCCAAAGGCGCTCCCGAATCGCCTGCAACGCAACATTCGCCTTTGCAAGCATTAAGATCGCAGACAAATTTTTTTTCTAATAAATGTTCTGAAACGATTGTGTTATCTATTGCTATCATAGTTGGTGTGCTAATATCTTGATTTAATGGGCGTGCCGACTTTTTGAGAACGTAAAAGTACCAATTATTTTTTATGATTTTAAACGATACATTTTATGATCTGAATTTAAAATAGTGATTGGTGAAATAATCACAATTAAAAATAACCTTATGAATATATTTAAAAAGCTTTTAATGTTTTTCTTATACAACTTACTATTTATTTAAACAATAGCTAGTGTATTCAAAAAAGTTAGTGCGCCAAAACTGCTCATAATCGATTTTATTACTAAATTATACCTTGAGCATAAATATTTTTTTTAGTGATTATTAATAATTTTTTCGCCTACTATTTTCTTTACATTTGTAACATTGAAAAGATATCATATCATATTTCTGTTGTCAATTTATTTGATTTCAATAACTGAATTAAGCCAGTTGTTAAAATTTCCTTCATTGGTTGAACACTACATAGAACACAAAGCAAAAGACAATAATCTTGCTTTATTTCAATTTTTATCAATGCACTACACCGCTAGTAACAAAAAGGATGCAGATGATGAAAAGGACCAAAAACTTCCTTTTAAATCGCATAATGGCTGTATCAATAATACTAGTGTTGAATATGTTCTTGCTAATTTTAGTGTCATCTCCATTAAGCCCGTTTATGTTGAAAAAAAATCGTATTCCATTTATTCTGAAAACTTTTTATCTGCAATATATTTATCATCTATCTGGCAGCCGCCTAAATCTTGTTAATTAAATTTTGATTCTTTCTTAATTTCGCAAATACATCTTGTATTGTGATTTTACATATTTATTCATTAACAAAAATAATTAATACATTAAATTATGTTAACTAAAATCATAGAGTTTTCGATACGGAATAAACTCATAGTTGGACTTTTTATAATCGCCCTTATCGGTTATGGCACCTTTCAAACAATCCGATTACCAATTGATGCTGTACCTGATATCACAAATAACCAAGTACAAGTAATTACAATTGCTCCATCATTTGGCGCAACAGATATTGAACGTTTGATAACTTATCCGATTGAACAAGCAAATAATAATATATCAGGATTAAAAGAAATAAGAAGTTTTTCTCGTTTTGGTTTATCGCTTGTAACCATTGTTTTTGATGATGATGTGAATGTTTATTGGGCACGCCAACAAGTAGCAGAACGATTACAGCAGGTTCAGGGCGATTTACCTCAAGGTGTAGGATCTGTTTCGATGGGACCTGTTACAACTGGGTTAGGTGAAATTTACCAATATACTGTAAGAGCAAAAAAGGGTTATGAAAAAAAATACGATGCAATGCAGCTTCGCACAATTCAGGATTGGGTAGTGCGCAGGCAACTATTGGGTGTAAAGGGAGTTGCTGATGTAAGTAGTTTTGGGGGCAAACTAAAACAGTACGAAATAGCTGTAAATCCAAACACATTGCAGGCACACCATATTACCATGAATGATGTTTTTGAAGCATTGAAAAACAATAATCAAAACACAGGAGGTGCATACATCGAAAAGGGGCCGACAGTTTTATACATTCGAAGCGAAGGTTTAGTTGGCAATATTGACGATATCAAATCAATATTTATAAAAAATACTTCACAAGGCACACCTCTATTAATAAAAGATATTGCAGAAGTACGTTATGGCAATGCAACGCGTTATGGTGCTATGTGTTTTAATGACAAAGGAGAAGTTGCTGGTGCTGTGGTAATGATGTTAAAAGGTGAGAATAGCAGCAACGTTATTAAAAACATCAAGGAGCGAATTTCTCAAATTCAAAAAACATTACCAGAAGGCGTAGTATTAGAACCGTTTTTAGATAGAACTAAAATGGTTAACAATGCAATTGGCACAGTTGAATCAAATTTAATGGAAGGTGCATTAATTGTGCTTTTGGTTTTGATTTTATTTTTAGGAAACCTAAGGGCAGGTTTTATAGTTGCATCTGTGATACCATTAGCCATGTTATTTGCAGTGATACTGATGAATGCTTTCGGAGTAATTGGAAATTTAATGAGTTTAGGTGCTCTTGATTTTGGGTTGATTGTGGATGGGTCGGTATTTATTGTTGAAGCCGTTTTACATCAACTAACACACAGTAAACATTTTGTACATGTCAATCAATTATCCCAACAGCAAATGGATGATGAGGTTTCGGGAGCATCTCGTAAAATGGCGCGTAGTGTGGTGTTTGGACAAATAATTATTTTAATAGTTTACCTACCAACATTTGCTTTACAAGGAATAGAAGGAAAAATGTTTATCCCAATGGCACAAACTGTTGCATTTGCTTTACTTGGTGCATTTTTGCTCTCCATTACTTATGTTCCGATGATGAGTGCATTAATTATGAGTAAAAAAATTACACATAAAAAAAACTTCTCCGATAAAATGATGGAATTTTTTGAACATCATTATCAGCATGCTTTAGACAAGGTTATTAATTATCCTAAAACAATAATTGGTACAGCTGTTTCACTATTTGTTATTTCATTGGTTGTACTTTCAAATATGGGAGGCGAATTTATACCTGCCCTAGAAGAGGGCGATTTTGCTGTTGAAACAAGGGTATTAACAGGTAGCAACCTGAGTACAACAATAGAAAATACACAAAAAGCAGCGCACATTTTAAAAACTCAATTTCAGGAAGTGCAACAAGTGGTAACAAAAATTGGAAGTGGCGAAATACCAACCGACCCAATGCCAATGGAAGCAGCCGACATGATGGTTATTTTAAAAGATAAAAAGGAATGGACGTCTGCTAAAACATTTCCTGAACTATCCGCAAAAATGACCAAAGCCGTTTCTGTGATACCCGGACTGACTGTTAGTTTTCAGTTCCCTGTACAAATGCGTTTTAACGAATTAATGACAGGAGCAAAACAAGATGTTGTTTGTAAAATATTTGGAGAAAATATGGACACTCTCGCTTATTATGCTCAAAAATTAGGGCAACTATCAAGCACGGTTGATGGGACAAAAAATTTATATGTTGAACCTGTTAGCGGTATGCCACAAATTATTATTGAATATAACAGAGCCGCAATTTCACAATATGGTTTAGACATAAGTAGCATAAATAGAGTTGTAAATACTGGTTTAGCGGGCCAGTCAACAGGTTTTGTATTTGAAGGTGAAAAACGTTTTGATATGGTTGTTCGGATTAATGGGGAACAACGAAAAAATATTGAAGATGTGCGCAATCTTTTAATTCCTAATAATTCAGGTACTCAAATTCCATTGTACCAATTGGCAAATGTATCTTTAAAAAGTGGACCGAATCAGATACAACGTGAAGATGCAAAAAGAAGAATTGTTGTTGGTTTTAACGTTCGCGATCGTGATGTACAATCCATTGTGCAGGAGTTGCAGGGTAAGGTGGAAAAAAATATCAAATTTCCTGCTGGTTATTTTGTTACC